>NZ_JALOCP010000079.1:0-13174 GCF_030511745.1 Paraburkholderia sp. SECH4 | reverse complement strand
CCGCACAGGGGCAACGCTAATAGACCACTAACAATTCAAGGAAAGGCCAACACCCTAAGAACACTGACAACAAGCGCCGCGCAGGCAAAAAACATCAAGAAGGCGCCACCCCCGCCCGCCGCCCCTTGCGGGCCTCCCACCGCACCCGAATCCGATCCATATACAGATACACCACGGGAGTGGTATACAGCGTCAGCATCTGACTAACAATCAACCCACCCACAATAGCAATCCCCAACGGAGCCCGAAGCTCCGCCCCTTCACCACTTCCAAAGGCCAGCGGCAACGCCCCAAGAAGCGCAGCACAGGTAGTCATCATGATCGGCCGAAACCGCAGCAAACAAGCCTGAAAAATCGCATCCCGCGACGACAACCCCTGCCGGGAGGCCTCAATAGCAAAGTCCACCATCATGATTGCGTTCTTCTTCACGATGCCGATCAGCAAGATCACCCCGATCAACGCAATGATGCTGAACTCAGTCTTAAACAGCAGCAAAGCCAGCAACGCCCCCACGCCCGCGGAGGGCAGGGTGGACAAAATCGTCAGCGGATGGATATAACTCTCATACAACATCCCCAGCACGATATACACCGCCGCCAACGCGGCCAGAATCAGAATCGGCTGGTCCGACATCGACTGCTGGAACGCCTGGGCCGTGCCCTGGAAGCTGCCGTGGATCGTCCCCGGCATGCCGATCTGCGCCATCGTGTCGTAGATCACCTGCGTCGCGGTCGATAACGATACGCCCGGCGGCAGATTGAACGAAATCGTCGAGGCCACGAACTGGCTCTGGTGATTCACCGACAACGGCGTATTCCCCGGCCCGAAGCTCGCGATCGCCGACAACGGCACCATCGTTTCCTTCGACGTCGACACGGCCGCACCCGACGAAGCACTCGACTTGCCGCTCGCCGCAATCGAATTGATCGCCTGGTTGCGCGCGGAGTCGGCCGCGATGCTCGCCACGCTCGATGCAGTCGTGCCCGCCGTGCCGCCTGTCGTCGCGCTCGTGCTCGCTGTAGCCGTAGCCGTGGTCCGCGCGGTCACCGTGCCGGCCGGCGCGTTGGTGGTCTGCGCGCCGCTCGCGCTGCCGCCCGAGGTGCTGACGTAAATCTGTTTCAGCATGTCCGGGCTCTGCCAGTACTTGGGCGCCACTTCCATCACGACGTGATACTGGTTCAGCGGGTTGTAAATCGTCGAGACCTGGCGCTGGCCGAACGCGTCGTACAAGGTGTTATCGATCTGCGCCGGCTTGATGCCGAGGCGCGCGGCAGTTGCGCGGTCGATCGTCACCATCGCCTCGAGGCCGCCTTGCTGCTGGTCGGAATTCACGTCGGCGAGTTCGGGGCGCGCCTGCAGCGCCTCAGTCAGCTTCGGTCCCCACAGATACAGATCGGTCGTCGAATCGGCCAGCAGCGTGAACTGATACTGCGCATTCGATTGCCGGCCGCCTACGCGAATGTCCTGCACCGCTTGCAGGAAAGTCCGCGCGCCGGCCACCTCGCCGAGCGGGGCGCGCAGTTGCTGGATCACCTGGTCGGCGGATAGCTTGCGCTCGCTTTTCGGCTTCAACGAAACGAACATGAAGCCGGAGTTGGTCTGCCGGCCGCCGGTGAAACCCGCCACGCTGTCTACCGCGGGATTCTTGCCGACGATCTCCATCATCTCCGCGAACTTGCCTTTCATCGCCTGGAACGACGTGCTCTGGTCGGCCTGAATACCGCCGATCAGGCGGCCCGTGTCCTGCTGCGGAAAGAAGCCCTTCGGCACGATGATGTACAGCCAGATGTTCAGTCCGATGGTCGCGAGCAGAATCATCACGATCAGGCGCGGATGCCGCAGCGCCCAGCCGAGGGTACGCTCATAACCGCGATGCATCGACATGAAGCCGCGTTCGAGCCAGAGGCCGAAACGTCCTTCTTCCTTTTTCTCATGCGGCTCGCGCAGGAGGCGCGAACACATCATCGGCGTCAAGGTGAGCGAGACGATCAGCGACACGCCGATCGCGAGCGACAGCGTCAGCGCAAACTCGCGGAACAGCCGCCCGACAATGCCGCCCATCAGCAGAATAGGCAGGAACACGGCGACCAGCGAGATACTGATCGACAGCACGGTGAAGCCGACTTCGCGCGCGCCGAGGAACGCGGCCTTCATGCGCGGCACGCCATTCTCGATATGCCGTGAGATGTTCTCCAGCACCACGATCGCATCGTCGACCACGAAGCCGGTCGCGATCGTCAACGCCATCAGCGACAGGTTGTCGATCGAAAAGCCCAGCATATACATCGCGGCGAACGTGCCGATGATCGAGATCGGCACCGCCACGCTCGGAATCAGCGTGGCGCGCCAGTTGCGCAGGAACAGGAACACCACCATCACCACCAGCGCCACCGCGATCATCAGCGTGCGCTCGGTGTCTCTCAGCGACGCGCGGATCGTCGTGGAGCGGTCGGCGGCCGGCGCGATGTCCACGTCGGCGGGCAGCGACGCGTGCAACTGCGGCAGCATCGCCGTCACGCGGTCGATGGTGTCGATGATGTTCGCGCCGGGCTGGCGGTACAGAATCACCAGCACCGAACGCTTGCCGTTGAAGAGGCCCAGGTTGCGCAGGTCTTCGACCGAATCGACCACTTCCGCGACGTCGGACAGCTTCACCGCCGCGCCATTGCGGTACGCGATGACCAGATCCTTATACTGCGACGCCTTGCTGGCCTGGTCGTTGGTATAGATCTGCACGCGGTTCGGGCCGAATTCGATCGAGCCTTTCGGGCTGTTCGCATTGGCCGCGGCGAGCGCCGCGCGCACGTCTTCGAGACCGATGCCGTAGTGGGACAGGGCATTCGGTTCCAGTTCGACACGCACAGCCGGATTCGCCGAACCGCTCACATCCACTTCGCCGACACCGTCCACCTGGGATAGCGACTGCTGCAACACGGTGGCCGCCGAGTCGTACAGTTGGCCGGCGGTCAGCGTCTTCGATGTGAGCGCGAGAATCAGGATCGGCGCGTCGGCCGGATTCACCTTGTGGTACGTCGGGTTGCTGCGCAAGCTCGCCGGCAGATCGGCGCGTGCGGCGTTGATGGCCGCTTGCACGTCGCGCGCGGCGCCGTCGATGTTGCGGTTCAGGCCAAACTGCAGCGTAATGCGCGTCGAGCCGACCGAACTCTGCGAGGTCATTTCGGTGACGTCGGCGATCGAGCCGAGATGCCGTTCGAGCGGACTCGCGACGCTGGTCGCGACCGTGTCCGGGCTCGCGCCCGGCAGCGTCGCCTGCACCGAAATGGTCGGGAAATCGACCTGCGGCAGCGGCGCGACCGGCAGCTTGGTGAACGCGAAAATACCGGCCAGCGCGATGCCGATCGCCAGCAGCGTGGTGGCGACCGGGCGGGAAATAAACGGACGCGACAGGTTCATCGCTTAAGTCCCTGCATCGGTGGCGGGCGGCACAGGCTTGCCGCGATTGAAGCGCTCACGCGCGCGGCGGGCGAGTGCGTCGAAGCCGAGATAGATCACCGGCGTCGTAAACAGCGTGAGCAACTGGCTGACGATCAAACCGCCGGCAATCGCGATACCGAGCGGGCGGCGCAACTCCGAACCCGCGCCGGTGCCGAGCATCAGGGGCAGGGCGCCGAGCAGGGCGGCAAGTGTGGTCATCAGGATCGGCCGGAAACGCAGCAGACACGCCTGATAGATGGCTTCGCGCGGGGGCTTGCCTTCCTCGCGCTCGGCGTAGAGCGCGAAGTCGATCATCATGATGGCGTTCTTCTTCACGATACCGATCAGCAGCACGATACCGATGATGCCGATGATGTCGAGATCGTGCCCGGTGATCAGCAGCGCGAGCAGCGCGCCGACGCCGGCCGACGGCAGCGTCGACAGAATCGTGATTGGGTGAATGAAGCTCTCGTACAGCACGCCGAGCACGATATACATCGTGACGATCGCTGCCAGGATCAGGAACAGTTCGTTCGACAGCGACGCCTGGAACGCCAGCGCCGCGCCCTGGAAGCGCGTCTGGAACGACGCCGGCAGCCCGATATCCTTCTCCGCCTGATCGATCGCTTTCACCGCCGCGCCGAGCGACGAGCCGGGCGCGAGGTTGAACGAGACAGTGGTGGCCGGGAACTGGCTCAGGTGCGTGACGAGCAGCGGCGCGGGTTTCTCGATGAACTTCGCGATCGACGACAGCGGCACCTGGCCACCCGACGAGGTGGAAGAGGGCAGGTAGATCGAGTTCAGCGACTCGGTGTAGTGCTGCATCTGCGGCTGCGCTTCCAGAATCACGCGGTACTGGTTCGATTGCGTGAAGATGGTCGAGATGATGCGCTGGCCGAATGCGTCATACAGCGCACTATCCACGGTAGCCGGCGTGATGCCGTAACGCGACGCCGTGGCGCGGTCGATTTCGATGTACACCGACTGGCCGTTGTCCTGCAGGTCGGTGGCCACGTCCGCCAGTTCCGGCGACTGCTTCAGCCGGTCGACCAGCTTCGGCACCCAGGTGGTGAATTCGCTGATGTTCGGGTCGGTCAGCATGAACTGGTACTGCGTCGGGCTGACGGTGGAATCGATCGTCAGATCCTGCACCGGCTGCATGTACAGCGAGGCGCCCGGAATGTGCGCGACGTCCTGCTGCAACTGGCGGATCACGTCGCTCGCGGTGTTGCTGCGGTCGTCGCGCGGCTTCAGGTTGATCAGCATGCGGCCGCTGTTCAACGTGATGTTGCTGCCGTCCACGCCGATGAACGAGGTGAGGCTTTCCACGTCCGGGTTCTTCAGGATCTGCGCGGCGAGTTCCTGCTGACGCTCGGCCATCGACGCATACGACACCGACTGCGGCGCCTGCGTGATTGCCTGGATCACGCCGGTGTCCTGCACCGGGAAGAAGCCCTTCGGAATGTACACGTACAGCACGCCGGTCAGTACCAGCGTGAGCACCGCGACGAACAGTGTGGAGCGTTGCCGGTTCAGCACCCAGGTGAGCGCGACCGCGTAGCGGGCGATCACCCAGTCGATCGATTTATGGGCCTTCGCTTCGAAACTGTGGCTTTCATGCGGCGGCGTGTGGCGCAGGAGCTTCGCGCACATCATCGGCACGAGCGTGAGGGAGACGATCGCCGAAATCACGATCGTTACGGCCAGCGTGATCGCGAATTCGTGGAACAGGCGTCCCACCACGTCACCCATGAAGAGCAGCGGAATCAGCACGGCGATCAGCGAAACCGTCAGCGAAATGATCGTGAAGCCGATCTGTTTCGAGCCCTTTAACGCGGCTTCCAGCGGCGATTCGCCTTCTTCGACGTAACGCGCGATGTTCTCGATCATCACGATCGCATCGTCCACCACGAAGCCGGTTGCGATGGTCAACGCCATCAGCGATAGGTTATCCAGCGAGAAGCCGCACAGGTACATCACCGCGAGCGTGCCGATCAGCGAGAGCGGCACCGACAGACTCGGAATGATGGTCGCGTAGACGTTGGCGAGGAACAGGTACATCACCAGCACCACCAGCACGACCGACATCAGCAATTCGAACTGCACGTCGCGCACGGAAGCGCGGATCGTGGTGGTACGGTCGGTGACGATTTCCACGTTGAGCGCAGCGGGCAGCGACTGTTGCAGTTGCGGCAGCAGTGCCTTGATGCTGTCGACCACCTGGATCACGTTCGCGCCCGGCTGGCGCTGCACGTTCAGGATGATCGCCGGCGTGTTGTTGACCCATGCGCCGAGCTTGGTGTTCTCCGCGCCCTGCACGATGTTCGCGACGTCCGTCAGCATGACCGGGCGGCCGCCCTTGTACGCGACCACGGCGCTCTTGTAAGCGTCGGCGTCGGTTAGCTGATCGTTCGCGTTGATCGTGTAGTTGCGCGTCGGGCCGTCGAAGTTGCCCTTCGGCGTGTTGACGTTCAGGTTCGAAATCGTGGTGCGCAAGTCGTCCAGATTCAGACCGTACGCAGCGAGCGCGCGCGGGTTCGCCTGAATCCGCACGGCCGGGCGTTGGCCGCCAGACAGGCTCACCAGACCCACACCCGCAACCTGCGAGATCTTCTGCGCGAGACGCGTGTCGGCCAGGTCTTGCACCTGCGTGAGCGGCATCGTCTTCGAGGTGATCGCGAGCGTGATGATCGGCGCGTCGGCGGGATTGACCTTCGCGTAGATCGGCGGCGCGGGCAGGTCGGACGGCAGCAGGTTGCCCGCGGCGTTGATCGCCGCCTGGACTTCCTGCTCGGCGATATCGAGCGGCAGATCGAGGCTGAACTGCAGCGTGATGATCGACGAGCCGGCCGAGCTTTGCGACGACATCTGATTCAACGACGGCATCTGCCCGAACTGGCGTTCGAGCGGCGCGGTGACCGACGAGGTCATCACGTCCGGGCTCGCGCCCGGATAGAAGGTCTGCACCTGGATCGTCGGATAGTCGACCTCGGGCAGCGCGGAGAGCGGCAGAAAGCGCAGCGCGACGAGACCGACCAGCATGATCGCGGCCATCAGCAGCGCGGTGCCGACGGGGCGCAGAATAAAGGCGCGGGATGGATTCATGCGATAGTTGCCGTGCCTTTATTGCGAGGCTTGCGCCGCGTGATTGCGGTGATGTCCATGCGCGCCGGATGCGCCCGAAGCGGCAGCCGCGCCGCTTGCACCGCTCGCACCACGCGCGCCCGAAGCGCTGCGCGGCTTGTCGGCCGGAATCGTGATCTTCGCGCCTTCCTTCAGCCGGTCCGAGCCGTCGATCACGACGCGCTCGCCGACCTGCAGGCCGGATTTGATGCTGGTGCGTTCGCCGTCCACCGGACCCACCTTGACCGCACGCACCGTCACAGTGTTGTCCGGCTTCACGACGTACACGAACTGACCCATCGAGCCGTTCAATACGGCCGGCGTCGGCACGATCACTGCGTCCTTGATCGTGTCCACGAGCAGGCGCGTATTCACGAACTGATTCGGGAACAGCCGGTTCTTGTCGTTCTGGAAGGTCGCGCGCAGTTTGACCGTGCCGGTCGTGGTGTCGATCTGGTTATCCAGGGTTTCGAGCGAGCCGCCTTCGAGCGAGGTGGTGTTGCTGCGGTCGTACGCGGTGACCGAGAGCTTCGCGCCCGTTTGGGTCTGCTGGATGATCTGCTGAAGGTTGTCTTCGGAGGTCGTGAAGATCACGCTGATCGGCTGCAACTGCGTAATCACGACGATGCCGTTGGTCAGGCTCGGTGTCACGTAGTTGCCCGGATCGACCTGGCGCAAACCGACGCGCCCCGATACCGGCGCGGTGATGCGCGCATAGACGAGGTCGAGCTTGAAGGTGTCGACGTTTGCCTGATCGGACTTCACCGTGCCTTCATACTGCCGCACGAGCGAGGCCTGCGTATCGACCTGCTGGCTGGCGATCGAGTCTTGCGAGAGCAGCGTCTGATAGCGCTTCAGGTCGAGGCGGGCGGTTTGCAACAGCGCCTGGTCGCGCGCGAGGGTGCCTTGCGCGTTTTCCAGCGAGATCTGATAGGGGCGCGGGTCGATCTGGGCGAGCACGTCGCCCTTCTTGACCATCTGGCCTTCCTTGAAATACACGTCCTGCAGCACGCCGCTCAACTGCGGCAACACGGTGACGTTGGCGAGCGGCGTGACCGTGCCGAGCGCGGTCAGCACCACGGGCATCTCACCTTGTGCGGCGGTCGCCACGTGAACAGGCTGCGCCATGTTGGCGAGGCCGCCCGGGCCACCACGGCCCGGGCGGCCGCCGCTCGCGCCGCTTGCACCGGCAGCCCCGCTCGCGCCTCCGGGCCCGCCCCACGGATGCCAGCGCCACAACACGACCCCAAGGATGACCAGCGCCGCAACGATCAGCGCGATGTTGCGCCCGCGATGGCTTTTTGCTGCGACCGGCGTGTTCCCGGGACCGCCGACAGGTTTCCCGGTGGCTGACGGTTGCGAACCGGGTTGAGAAGCCGGGGCGGCAGGGCGTGTGGTTTCCGAATGCTTTTGTTGTTCGTCCATCGGTTCGGTCTGGTGGCTGGCTTTGATGTGAGCCGCTCGTGCGTTTGTGCCGCTTCAACAGTTCGGCGGACCGGCACGCAGGCGGCATGACAGGCGGTTTCGACAGCGGGCGCGCCGCAAATGTTCAGCGCGATGCTACCCGAGGCGCGGGACAACGATGTTAACGCAGTGCGGCATCATGGCAGCTCGGCGGGACGTTATCGAAGGGCGATAGCGGCAAGCCGGGCGAGCGCCCGCGACGGGAATGCGTGATCCTACGTCGCAGGCTCTGTAACAGTCCACCCGTGTATTTTTCTTTTGATTACGAAGGTTACAGTGCGAGTGGAGGGCGGCTGGAAAATGCCGTGGCCGCCGACCGGCGAGCGCGTGCGCGTTTCAGTTGTCGAGGCGGCGTCCAGGCGTGCCGCCGATCTCGAGAACGATCTTGCTGATGCATTCGAGCAGGGCCGGCGCCGCACGTGAGATCAGCCAGTCGCGCGGACACTGATCCGCGGAGCCGCCGCAATTGACTGCGTAGCGCTCGCCCGAGGGGCCGGTGAATCCTGATGCGATGGCGTTCAAACCGTCGTACCATTCGCCCGTGGCGATCGCGAAGCCTTGCTCCGCCGTTTCCCGTAATGCGCTCGTCAGACGGCTGCTGACGTGGCCCCAGTCGTCGCCTTCGGCGGCCTGCAGGCCGATCAGCAATTTTTCCCGCTCCGGTTCGGCAAGCGCCGACAGATAGGCGCGGCCGACTGCGGTGCGGCTGAGGTTCATGCGCGAGCCGATTTCGAGGCGCGATACCAGCACCGCCGAACGTGGCCGGATCGCGTCGATGACCACCATGTCGAGGCGGTCGCGTACGGCCAGATGCACGGACAACGCGGTGCGTTCGGCGAGTTCGATGAGGAAGGGGCGCGCCCGGGCCCGGATGTCGAAGTTGCGCAGAAAGCCGTTGCTCAACTCCAGTACAGACGAGGTCAGCACGAATCGCTCGCTGTCGGGCAAGCGGAACAGGAAGCCTGCGCCGACGAGCGTGGCGGTAATGCGCGAGACGGTGGGCTTCGGAATGCCGGTCAGCTCGGTCAACTCGCGGTTGCTGAGCGGCGCATCGGCCGCGGCGATCGAGCGCAGCACGGTCAAACCACGTGCCAGCGCGGTGACTTCGTCGCCCGAGCCGTCTTTGTCTTTGGCTGGGCCTGCGGCAGTTCGGGAGGACGTGGGTCGGGTCATGTCGTTTTTCTGGAACTATATTTCAGTTTTCTGTTCGCTTGCCTGTCAGCAACCGATCCGCAGAGGTGCGGCGGAGGCCCCAAAATGGGGCGCGAAGTGCATTTTTCGTCGGAAGATTCATTGTATCGGAATATTTTGCCGAGACGAATGAGGTCTCTTTAGATTTTGCTTGACTTAGTCAGCATAACCATAAAAAATGGAACCTCATTTCGAAAGACGGTTTCAGGTTCTGCATTTTGAAATTCTGAACCAACCGTGGTCCGCGGAGTGTCTGGTCGAGTACCTCTAACAGTCCCCCGTAGCAGTCCACGCAGTGTCTGTCTCGAGTCCGGCGTCCAACATCGCGCACCCGTCCAACTTTCGAATACCGTCTCTCAGGTTCTAGCACGGCCCTCGGAATGGCTAGAACTTTTTAAGGCGTCACGGAAACGTGACGCCTTTTTTTTGTGCTATCGGCGCACATCAAAGTCTGCGGCATTCATAAAACGCCCCTTTGCGTGCAACAAAGTCTGCAGGTTTTGGATTAATTCTGCTGCGCGGCAGCAATTCTGGGTCTTTGCCATCACCCTCGATGGTCAATGTGCGGTCCGTCAGTCTGAGCCGACTTTCCCGTTCAGAAGATACTTAATTCGCCCTACGGTGGTTTCTCTTGCCAGTATCAAACCAGTAGTTGCCAGGTTTCAACGCCTACCACCCGCGCCAATGCGTCCAAGGTATCGAGCGTTGCTGCGACCGTCTTGCTTTCAATCTTGTAGGCATAGACGCGTCCGAGACCTGCCGAAGTTGCGGCCTGTTCTTGGGTCAGGCTCAGCCGAAGCCTAAGTCGTTTCAGATTTTGGGCTACCGAGTCGCCAAGCGGCCGCTCGGCGTAGTCTCCAGGCGCTTCCACTGGGTCAGATGACAACGGAAGGCAAGGGTCGACGTCCAGGGCAATGGCAAGCCGGTTGACTGTATCCAGGCGGACATTTGCTGCCTGATTTTCGATATTGGTAACGGTATGCACGCCCAATCCGGCGGCGCGGCTGCTGCCATCCTGTCCGCCCTCATTTAAATGGCGCGGACCATCGCCGCTTCCTCGACGGCGCGAGTTCCCGAAAGCGGCGCCGTCCTTCCTCGCTCCACCGTCAGTTGCCGCTCCCTTGCGTCTACAAAGGGTCCACAATCCAACTCACCATTCTTGGACTCTATGTCCAAGCACCCCCCAGGCACCTTTTTGCGAGCAGTCTAAAATTTCACCGGCAGCGCCTCGGCGTGTCACAGGTGACGCTCACCCTCAGCTAGCTTCATCACTGAACTGGGGAGCAGGAGTCGGAGGCGAACGCTGCGAGACAATTAGGTCGCACAAATCACCACTCCTTGCACGATATTTAGAATAATCGCGCGCTGGCTTAGGTGCTCGTCGGCGCTTAATGCATGGATTGCAGAGTAGCAAGCCAAATTGACCCATCCAGCTACATTTTCTGCGCACTTTCCCATACCTTTGGTAATGCAAGGCGACTATGTAGGGTTTGCAGAAAAGAGGCTTCAAAAATGGGATGCTCGCGACGCCAGCATTGGCGCGGGCTTGCGGCCGACATCAGCGCAATATCGAGGTGTTCGAAAGCGTCCGACCGCTACGCTTAAGACATGCGTTATAGGGAATGTCCCAGGTTAGGTGCATTACGCACCCTGAGGTTGCAATCATCGACGTGGGGATGCCGGAAATAGACGGCTTCGAAGTCGCACGCGCAGTTCGACTTGAACGAGCACTCGACGACATCGTGCTCGTGGCGCTTACGGGCTATGCATCCGAATCCGACAAATCGAGGGCTTTGGCGGCCGGTTTCGATTTTCATCTGACTAAGCCCCTTTCGCTCGATATGCAGTACATCCTGGCGAAACGTGCCGACGGTACGCTGCGGGGCATTGTCTAAGGTCGGCGCGCCCTTTGTCGCGAGTTTTAGGGCTACAGAAAGTCGGCTGGACTTAGGGGGCATAGGCCCGAGCGGGCAGAAACGCGTCTACCACCTGCCGCATCTGCAGCCAAAGGAGGAGTTCACATGCAAGAGTTTGAGCGTATCAAGGTCCTGTTCGTTGCCGGGTTTGGACCAATCGTCCGCGATAAAATCGCGGGCCGAAACTTGTACGGTGAGACGTTCAACATCTCATTCAAGGAGGAGCCGGGCAGTTATCTGCATACTGAGGCTCTGAAAGGAGTTCAGAGTTTTGCCTTGTGGCCGCTCGAGCAGGCGGCACAGTCCTGCTTTGGCAAAGATTCCTGGCCGGACAACACGCCCGTTCCCCAGGCATGGCTCGAATTTGATGTCGAGGACGTTGAAGGAGCAACCGCGGAACTGGAATCGCGAGGCTATCGAATTCTCATCAAGAACAAGAAGGAACCCTGGGGTCAGACGGTCACACGATTTCTTTCTCCGGAAGGACTGCTGGTTGGCCTAACAATTACTCCGTCGATGCGGCACTCGTGAATATCACGGGGACCCGTGGTTTCCAGATGTCCGTTTGACCCGAACCAGGGGTGACGATGGAAGTGCCGTGTTGCGGATACTAACCGCTGGATAATTCGGCTGATGGAGCCGCAAGCCTGGTGCATGTGGTCACCCAAACGAATGGGTGCGTTAATTTTCTGAGCCTGTGGCTCCACGACTTAAGATAATGCTATTGCTGCCGCGACCGGTTTCGATAGTGACGACGCGCGTGGGTCTGCTCATGCACCAGCACCGCCGGTTGGGTCCGGACGGAGTGGCGTCTGCAGGAGCGGCGACGGCCCCCACATCTCGACCTTGAAATTGGTCGCGAAGGTCCGTAGTTCTTGCTCCAGCGCGCGCCATGGCCCGTCTGCGAACGTCGCCCAGTCGATTGTGGACCTCCAGCAGGTGGTCGTTCGAATCTGCGGGGCGCCCAGCATATTCCGGTTCGCGCGAAGTTCGACCAGACCTGGCTGCTGCACAATCGTTTCCGCCGCCTTCCTGGCCCATTCGGCGTAAGACTCCAGATTCACGCCTAGCTGCAGGTCGTACGTATTCGTCACCTCTATCATGGACGTCTCCTCACCGATGGAGTTGGGTTCCGGCAGGTACATGTCCACTGCCAGTTCGCCGGTATGGCAATGCGCCGCGTCTCTGATACTGCCTTCGTTCGCCCCAGCGGGTCAAGCAGCGCTTCCATGACAAAACATCGAACTTGCTCTCGGAGACGGCCGGAAACGGGACGCTTGGCTTCTCGTCGATTGATACGGACACGCTCGCATCCGCCCACGGGGGCAAGCCGCGGACGGCTGTCGTTCTGCTCGCTCATCTCGTTCTCTTTCGTCGTCGTGGCCGCGCTAGCTCGGCAGGTACGCCTGAAAGCCGCAAATCGCGCGGCACCGATGCCGCAGCGAGGATGAAAACCAATGCATCGCGCTGCTTACTGCCAGCCACAGACATCGTAGTGCTTTTCCGTCACGAGCCTAAGCAATCAGCCTACGTGCCATGGCCCGAGCTGATTAAGGAGTGTGAGCACCTGATGAAACCTACCGAGCATCTGCCGGTCCGCTACGAGGTAAAGGCGTTTCCCGAAGAAGTGCTTTTTCAGGCATGGTGTACTCGCTTCGATAAGGTTTGAAAAGGAACGCACGCTCCTTAAACGTCCGGGATACACGGCATAGGGACACCGAGGTTAAAACGCAGGCAAAGCGGGCGGCGCAGAGACAGAAGTCAGATGCGCCGCCGGCAAGACGAAAGATGCCGATATCACCACAACCGAAGCACCACGGAGGTACCGAAGCTCCAATTCGCGAGCGACCTGACCTTGGAATGGCCGCACGCCGGCAATTCTGAAAGGTCTTACTGGACAGTCTTCGTTGACATGCTGCTGTCTTCGGGGCGCATAGTGGACATGCTCATGCCACTCGTGGTGTCCGCGCTCTTGCTCATGTCGCCAGGAACCCGGTTCCACGGGCTCGAGACGGGCTCGCCGTGGTACGTCATCCCAGCGGTT
>NZ_JALOCP010000078.1:0-14804 GCF_030511745.1 Paraburkholderia sp. SECH4 | reverse complement strand
GGCCAGACGCTTGAATCACAAAGGAAACTTGTCTATCTCATCGCGGGAACTTCCGCTTAGCCCGCTCCGCTTACACTGCTTCGACACAGACGAGGCGCAGTCCCGCGCCTCGCTTTCCTGCCGACCCGGAGCCACCATGCTTGAACTGAGACCGTCCTGCGAAGGATGCGGCAAGTCACTGCCGCCGAACGCGCCCGACGCGATGATCTGCACGTACGAATGCACTTTCTGCGAAGTGTGTGCGCTCAGCACGCTGCGCAACGTGTGTCCGAACTGCGGCGGCAATTTCCAGCATCGGCCGATCCGCACGCGCGCGCAGTTGGCCAAACATCCGGCCCGTACCGAAGCGCATCCCGTCTCCATCAACGAAGCGGCGCACGCAAGCTTCTTCGAGCGCTATCGGAACACGCCGCCTGGCGAGCGCTAACAAGCGCCGCCGGCACAAGGCGGCGTTCAAGCGCGCTGCCGTCCATTGCAGCGCACCACCAGGCCACCGCTCGATGCACAGCGGCCCTAAGGCCGGCCAGACGACCCAAGCGCCACTTCAATCGTCACCACCGCCCGCGCCCGGCGTCGCCACCCCGCTCACCGTGCGCGCCGCTACGCGCAGCAGACGGATCTGTTTGCGGTAATTGCGGCAGCCGCTGCAAGTCGGCAGATGCAGCCGGATCGCGACCCATTCGCCGGTCGTCAAACGGCGGTCGAGCGCGTCCGACAATAGCCGCGTGATGTGCTTACACTTCCCCATTCGCATCCTCTCTGGATAGGCCCTTTTCGCTCAGGCAAGTGCGCAAGCGCAGCCGCGCGCGGTAAATCAGCACGCTGCAGTGATTGGCGGTCATCTGCAGTTCAGCGCAGATCGCTTCCGTTTCGAGATCGAGGAATTCGCGCATCATGAACACGCGCCCGATGTGCTCAGGCAGGTGTTCCAGACACATCTCGAACAAGGTCCAGAATTGCTGCTGGCGCAGCGCGGTTTCCGGCGTCGGCCAGGGTTGCGGCTTGCTCTCGCGTGACCAGTGGCCGTTGTCCTTGAAGAGCTCGCGATCGAGCAGCGTTTCGCTGTCGATTTCGGATTCGAGCGCCGACAGATTCACCGTGCGCTGCCGGGCGCGCAAGGTGTCGACGAGCTTGTGGCGCAGGATGCCGAACACCCACGTCTTATGCTCCGATTGCGCGGCAAACCGGTCGGCTTGTGTCCAGGCGGCGGCCAGGGCCTCCTGGACGGCGTCTTCGGCGGCAGCGGCATCGCGCAGTTGCAAACGGGCGAAGCGCAACAGGTCGCGCCGTAATTGCGTCAGATAAACGGGATCATCGAGCGCCGGCCCGCTTACTTGCGCCATGGCAGGCTCCGTCGCCGCGCTCGCGGTTGCCGCGCGTTTTCTTTTGAATCGTTGTGGTTCATAGGCGGGTGGGTTTCCTCGCGCAGTTCCCGGACATGTGCGCCATTCTCCCGCACGTTCCAGCGCAAGCGAATTGGTATTGAACATGTGCCCGCCAGCAAGCGAAGACCAGATGACCTTAGTCGTGCCGCAACGGACTTTATGACAGCAAAAAATATTATTGCGAAAAACGAAATCAAGACCGCGGCGGCCCACCGCAACTTCAAGCGCATGGGCGAGACGTGCAGCGATACACGTCTCAAGCCCGCCGCAAACACGTGCCCGGATTATTTCATTATTTGAAAAAACATCTTCTTGTCTTCGGTATTTTTAGGCGGACGCTGAATCGCTATTCTCCACTCCATCGATCGCCCCGGATCGCGAACCAATCGCTGAAGAGGAGTAGCACCATGAAACGCATTCTTACCGCCCTGATCGCTTCCGTCGCCCTGTTTGCTGCTGCTTCGGGCGCAGCTCAAGCTGCTGCGCCGGCCCAATGCAGCGGCCCGGCATCGTACTGCAACGTGTTCTTCGGCAACTAATCGTCTGACGGATGCGGTCGGACACCTGTCCGGCACAAGTCTGCGGACGAGGCGGGTTCTCGAAATCAGGAAAGGGCGCCGAAAGGTGCCCTTTCTGCATTTAATTCCGAGCGTTTTGACGCGCGTGTGAAGCATCCGCAGAACATGGCTGCGGGCCCACTTTATCAGCGTACGAGCGTCGAGAAACAGAAAGCGGTACGCAATACCCGGCACTCCGAAGCAACACCCGCGCCCGGCGCGCAAATGCGCCTAATGCTCACTCTTCTAACGTGTTACAGTGAGCCAACAGCTTGCAGTTCTCCTGTGCGTCCTGCGCAGTCCCTCAGGCATCAGCCTCTCATCACAGCGCCCTGAATCGAACGGGGTCCTTTCCTTCTACTTCGCTTGACGGTGTCGTCGGCGTGGCCTCACAGACGCCGCTCCTGATGCGCATCGTCGCCGACCAACACCTTGTTCGCTGAAACGCCGCGACTCGCCCGGCGTCACGCCCAACACACAGCGACACGTTTCAAGCGAGATCCTTAACCGGAGACGACTACCATGAACAATACGATCAGAAGCTATCGGGGCCTTGAGATTTATCCATTGGTTTATCCGCATCAGCCGCGTTCTGCCGATGGCGCCCGCCATTACGATTCGGGTTTCGACGCCGCAGTGCGAATCTGCCGGCGCGGCACCGACGACACCTTGACCAGCAGCCGTGTATTTCGCGTGCCGAGCCGCTCCCCGTTTGGCGCGGCCGGCGACGCACGCATTGCATCAGCGAGTTACGCGGAGCGGGTGATCGACGGCATGGTTGCCGGCGAGTCGATCGTCGGACTCTGATGCGCGCACCGATGGCAAGCCACGTTTCCAGGCGCTCGCAGGGCGCGAATTCCACGCCGCTGACCGGTCGCGCGAACTATCAGGTCGCGGTGTCGTCGCGTCGAACCTCCAGCGGGACGGTGCCGACGCTGAAAGTGATCCGGTTGAGCGACGAGCGCGTGATCTATCCCTTTCAGGGCCATGCGGACATGCCGTTTTTTGAAAATGCGGATGCGGCTCAGGTGTTTGCCGAGACGTACGGCTGGCAGCTTGTGGATGGCGACCTCGCTGTCCCGGAATGACAGCGAAGAACGTCCAGTTGCCTCAAATCGTCCTAGGCCGAAAGCATGCTTGATTGACAAGGCAAAAGTACCAGTTATCCACAAGGTTATTCAGTGAATCTGTGGATAACTTTAGTTGCTACCGGGTTATCCACCAGGCGCAACTTTCGAGGTCTGGACCTGCGCAACCAGAAGTCGGCGCTTTTAGTGCGCGCCGTCACCGTACCGCCCGGCCATTGCCTATGATGGGCAGTTCGTACCCTTTTGCGCGTCAAGCGCCTAACCTCAAGGAAGCGAACCATGGCCCATCACATCGCAGTGGTCGCTGCCTGACGACCAATTCGGGCCAAATCAGGCGGCTTTGCCGGCGCCTATCCAGACGAAAAACGCCGACGTTGCCGCAACTTCACGGCACGCCGGCGCTACCGCTCCCCCGCTTAGACGTGATGATGTCCCGTCACCCGTTCCCAGCCATGACGCACGGCGAGCTTGAAGCGCTCCCACGTGCTGTCGGGCGAGGTGTTTTCCCAATGGCGCCGGGCTTCCGGCTCGACGTCGTCCCACAGCCGATCGCGATAACGCGCGTCCTGACCGATCTCCGCGCCGTAGCGATAGGCCGGCACGTAATCTTCATAGCGCGCGTTCTCAGCCGCGTATTGCTCGTCGTAGTGCGTGCGGAAGTCCTCTTCGTATTCCAGATACTCGTTCGGCATCTGGCTGCCTAGACCCGCGGTCGGCTGCCCCGCTTCGGAGACGACATCCGACGGCTGCAAGATCGCGCCCGAACCCGGCATCGAACCGGCCGCAATCGCGGTACGTTCCGCATCGCCGACCGCGTCGCGCATCGGCCGCTCAGCCAGCGGCGGCGGGACGAACGGCTCGGCGTCGGTGCCCATGAGCGGTGGCGGATAGAGGGGATCGGCCGGGGTTGCAGGTCGCGTGGTTGAAGCCGGCGTTGCCACGCCGGGCGTTGTTACGCTCGATGTATGCGGCGTGCCAGGCGTCACCGCGCCAATGCCGAGTTCATCGAGTATCGAATGATCGCGGCTCGATTCCGTCGGCGTGTCCCAATCGGGCGAGCGCTCGCCGATGTCGGTCGCGCCCAGCCTCTTCAAGGTATTGCGAGCGAGTTCCGCATGCGATTCGCTGGCTGCGCTCACGCAGACCAGCACGGCGCCGCGGCGCACGGCTTCCGTGTAGCGAGCCGTTTCCGACGCGCGAGGGCCGCTCGCAAACAGGTTCGAGAGAAAACGCTCGATATTGGCGAGCACGCCGGAACCGGCGACCTCGTCGGTTGCGGAGCCGACGGAGGGTTCGGGATTCGCCTGCAACTCGATCGTGTCGCGTGCAAAACCGGTCTGCACAAGCGTGTCGCGCGCGGCCTCGGCTTGAGAATAGGTGTCGAATAAACCAATCACGGTATGTCGCATGGCTGTCTCCCGACGGTTTTAGGTGGATCGAACGGCGCAAGAACGCGTCGGCCTGCTTCCCTAAAAACATCGCAACGATCATGCCGGGGCGGCACAACGTGTCCGCACGCCCGCTGCTGGCCGCTTGCGCCGATCTGGTTACGTAGAAACCGCGGCATTCCGCTGCCGCGCTTTTACAACCGCCGGTAATTGGCGGCGGCGCTCAAAAGGCCGGCGTTAGCCGGCCGGATGTGCCGCCGCAGCCGGATCGGCGCCCGTTTGCGCCAGCTCGCGCTGGATCGCTTGCAGGAGTTCTTCCAGCAACGCGATATCGAAGGGTTTGGACAGCACCCGCACGTTGACATGCCGCGCACGGTCGAGTTCTTCCGCATAGCCGGTGACCAGAATGACCGGCAGCCGGGTGTCGAAAGCCTGCACGGCTTCGGCCAGGTCGATGCCGTTCATCGTGCCGGGCATGTGGATGTCCGACAGCACCAGATCGAACGGCAGCGGCTCGCCGGTGCGCGCCTGCCTCGCGTGGGCGTCGTCGAACAGGCAGAGCGCGGTATCGGCGTTGAATACACAGGTGACCTGGTGGCCCATCATCTGCAACAGGGCCTCGGTGCCGGCGGCGACTTCGTCGTTGTCCTCGACCAGCAGGATGCGCAAGCCGTGCGGCGTGCCGCTTTCCTCGGCGCCCGTTTCAGCCGGCAGTTCGGCCTCGGGGGCGGCTGTGGCGCGCGGCAGATAGAGGCGCACCGAGGTGCCTGCGCCGATTGCGCTGTCGATCGCGGCAAGGCCGCCGGAGCGCTCGCAGAAGGCGAAAACCTGCGGCAGGCCGAGACCGGTGCCCATGCCTTTCGGCTTCGTGGTGAAAAGCGGTTCGAAGGCGCGCGCGAGCACTTCAGGCGGCATGCCGCCACCGGTATCTTCAAGCGACAGTTGCACGAAATCGCCGGTCAGGGGAAAGCCGTCCTGGTGGCGGAAGTTGATATTGGCGGCTCGAACCGTGAAGCGGCCACCGTTGGGCATGGCGTCGCGCGCGTTCACCGCGACGTTGATCAGCGCCAGTTCGAGCTCGGCGACGTCCACACGCATGGGCCAGATATCGACGCCGATGTCCATAACCAGCGAAATCTTCGCGCCGAGCGATGCGCGCAGCAGTTCGCGGCACGCCGGCAGCCAGCGCTCGAGCGCCAGCGTCTCGTTGCGCAACGGCTGCTTGCGCGCGACGCCAAGCAATTGGCGGGTGAGCGACTGGCCGCCCTTGAGCGCCCGCTCCATCGCGGACAATTCGCGGTCGAGCCCCGGCGTGCCGCGCCGCCGGGCGATCTGCACGTTGGCCGAGACGATCATCAGCAGGTTGTTGAAATCGTGCGCCACACTGCCGACCAGGTTGCCGAGCGCCTCCATCTTGCGCGACTGGCGATACGCGGATTCGATCGAGCGGCGCATCGAGGCTTCGGCCTGCCAGCGCTCCCACGCCTCCTCCTCGGCGCCGAGGCGCCGCAGCGACAGCCAGATCACGCACCACAACACGATGGATGGCGTGAACATCGACAGGATCAGCACACTGAGGTGCCGGTACCACGCGGTCCAGATCGCCGAGGTGCGATAGCCGCACAACGCGTAGACCGGATAGGCGCCGATGCGCCGGAACGCCAGAATCACGTTGTCGTCGTCGATGTCGGAATGCATGCGTACGACGCCGGCTCGCCGCCCTTGCGCCAGCGCTTCGGCCAGTGGCGAATTCGGCGCCGTTGCCAGCGGCTCGCGCGGGCGGCGCGGATAGTGCGCGAGGATCGCGCCGTCGGTGCGCACGAGGCTCATGATCATCGGCGTGCTGTCGCTACCGCCGAGCAGTTCCCGGTAGAACGCATCGAAATAGCTGGGCCGCAGGGCGACCGAGACCACTCCCGCAAATGAGCCGTCGGCTGCGAGCCGCTCCACGCCCGTGTTGAACACCTGTTCGCCCACCACATGTCCCGTCATGACCTTTGAGACATGCTCGAGCCCCTTGCCGTCGCGAATGCCGGTGAAATCGTCGCGGTCGGCGATCGACAACTCCGGCGCAGGATAGAAACGGCTGGTGGCGAGCAGATCACCCTCGCGGCCGAAGATCGAGACGGCCGCCACCTGAGGATAGCCGCCGCCCATGGTGCGCAGCTTCTCGTGGATCTCGCCTTCTTGAGCGCGAATGCCGTTGTCGTCCAGACCTTGCGTCAGATCGACAATGCGCGAGTCGAGCGTCTCGTTCATGTCGAACACTTTCAGCGCGTGTTCTTCCGCCACGCGCACGGTGCGCAGCGTCACGTCGGTTGCGTCGGCCATGCGCGTGCGCAGATCGCTGAACGCCATCGCCGCCACGTACACGCACGGCAGCACGATGGCTGCGATCAGCAGCGCGATCAGCGTGATGCGCCGGACGTGGAAATTATGTTCCGGTACGGCTGGAAACCGCGCCTCGTCCTGGCGGCTAGCGGGAGGGCGGCTCGCTTCAGGCGGGTCGAACCGTTCTGGTGTCATGGTCGGTAACGCTAAGGTCGTTCAGGACGAAAAGGCCGGGAGTCGGTGTCATACAAAAAGCATAGACATGTAGCAGCCGTACTGGTTACTGTGACAAATGGTCGGCCCCCGATTTGTCGGCCGTTTGAATCAGTGACAAATCGAGAAGCGCAAACGTACACAAAAGTATAAATGTAAAAGAAAGCCTTCCAAATCTACCGAAATATTTTCATAAATAGTACTTATTGGGAAAATCTCTTTAATCAAGGCGAAATTGGCGAGTTGCCTTTCCGCCAATTTGCTTCGAAAATCGATGCCATCACAAATAATGCGTCCGCCATGTTCGGATGCATCTGCCGCGAGGACCGCCAGGCAACGCGCACAACGCGTGACCGAAGGCGCTCGCGGAAACAGGCGCGCGGCAAGGGGACCAGCCCGATCCGTGAAGCCGCGCGGATTCATCTACGGGGTAGGCTCGAACATGCCGGTCATAGCCGTCGTCCACCGTGCTCGCACGCATCCATGCGCGCCCACGGCTTCCGTCACAAACGCCTCGCTGCGCGCGCTCCCCGCTCGTTTGCAAGCTGCATTCTCGCAAGCTTCAGCCCGCTTGAGCGCCGGTCGACAGACCGCGCGCTAAAGAAATCACCTCCACCCGCCGTTAACGCGCCAGAGCTAATTCCGCTTACCGACCCGCCCATGCCTTTGCCTATTGTGATCGCCGACGATTCATTGCTTGCCCGCAAGGTGCTCACCAAGGCATTGCCGCCGGACTGGGATGTCGACGTGTCCTACGCGACGAACGGGCGCGAAGCGCTCGGCCTGTATCGCGAAGGCAAAGCGTCGGTGATGTTCCTCGACCTGACGATGCCTGACATGACCGGCTATCAGGTGCTGGAAGCATTGCAGCATGAGGATCTGAACACCTTCGTCATTGTCGTCTCCGCCGATGTTCAGCCGATGGCCCAGTCGCGCGTGCGTGCGCTCGGCGCCGCCGCATTCATCGCCAAGCCCGTGACGCCCGAGGCGGTACTACCCATCCTCAAGGAGTACGGGTTGTATGTCTGAGCCAGTCCTCACCGAAGACCAGCGCGACGCGCTGCAAGAGGTCGCCAATCTGGCGATGGGCCAGGCCGCGACGCGTCTCGCGAGCCTGCTCGATGCGTTCATCGAATTGTCGGTGCCGCGCGTGAAGGTGGTGGCGGTGAGCGAGGCGGCTGAGGCGCTGCGCGAGATGACCGGGATCGAGGACACGGTGAGCGCGGTGCGCCAGGGCTTTCGCTCCGACATCAAGGGCGAAGCGCTGGTGATCTGTCGCAGCGACAGCATCGACCAGTTGTGTTCGCTCGTGAGCGACCCGTATTCGCGCTCGAGCTATGAGGCGGTGAGCCAGCAGGAACTCGTGTTCGACGTCGCGAACGTGCTGACGGGCGCGTGTGTCTCGTGCATTCTCGACCAGCTCGGCCGCACGCCGGTCTTCTCCGCGCCGGGCCTGCTCGGTGAAGCGATGACGCTCGACGAAGTGTTCCAGCCCGGCGTGCTGCAGTGGGAAGTCGCGCTGCTGGTGGAAGTCAATTTCGCGCTCGAGGATCAGAGCTTCCGCGCGCACCTAGTGATGCTGATGGCCGAAGAGTCGATCCGCCATATGAACGAGGCGCTCGACGAGCTGTTGTCCAGCTTATGAATGTATCCGCGGAGTCATTGAGCGATCTGGTGGTCGAACGTGTCGGTTTCGGCATCTTCGTGCTCGATCGCAACATGACCGTGTTGATGTGGAATCGCTTCATGCAGGATCACAGCGGCTTGACGCCGGAGCAGGTGGTCGGCAAATCGCTCTTCACGCACTTTCCGGAATTGCCGCGCGTGTGGCTGTCGCGCAAGATCGAAAGCGTGTTTCAGCTCGGCAGTTTCGCGTTCAGTTCGTGGGAGCAGCGCCCGTACCTGTTCAAGTTCGATCACGACCGGCCGATTACCGGCGGCGTCGACTTCATGCAGCAGGACTGCACCTTCATGCCGCTCATGCGCGATCGCGAAGTGGTGGCCGTGTGCGTGACCATCTCTGACGTCACGCATGTCAGCATCGTGCAGCGCGAGCGTGAAGAGGCGGTCGCCAAGCTGCAGGAATACGCGGACCGCGACGGTCTGACCGGCATCGCCAACCGGCGTTATTTCGAAGCGCGCCTGCGCGACGAATTCACGCGCTGGCAGCGCTACGGCGGCGAGATGTCCGTGCTGCTGTTCGATCTCGACCACTTCAAGAAAATCAACGACCAGTTCGGTCACGGCGTCGGCGATACGGTGTTGCGCGTGATGGCGCAGCGCGTCGCCGAGGTGGTGCGGGCGCAGGATACCTTCGGGCGTTTCGGCGGCGAGGAATTTGCGTTGCTGTTGCCGTGTACGCCGCTCGAGGACGCCATGCGGGTCGCGGAGAAAATTCGCTGCACGATCGCCGACACGCCGGTCGACGTGCAGGGCACGAGCGTGCCGGTGACGGCCAGCGTCGGTGGTGCGGCGGCGCGCCTGGGCGTGCCGGCGTACGACGTGCTCATCAATGAAGCCGACGCGGCGCTGTATAGCGCCAAGCGGCAAGGGCGCAATCGCTCGGTGGCGTTTACCTGAGCGTTTCTCGCGAAGCGCCACGCCCCTTATTCCGGCCCCTTATTCACCCCTAAACTGCGGCATCTCACAAAGGTTGTTATACTTTTCGCCGTTTCCGGCATCCCAGCCGGGTGTTTCGCGCGTGTCCGCGCGCGCGGGGCGCTTGCCTTGCAGTAAACACAAAACTTCTTGAACGCCTTTCAGCGGGCGCCTCCAGCGGAGATCGTCTTGGCTGTTTCCAATCTTGTCGTGGACGATACAGAAATCGACGCCGCTGCCGCCACGTCCGGCAGCTCGTTCTATCTCGCGATGCGCATCCTGCCGGCCGCGCAGCGCGACGCGATGTATCAGGTCTACGCTTTCTGCCGCGCTGTCGACGATATCGCCGACAGTGACATGCCGCGCGCCGAACGCGCCGCCGCGCTCGAGCGCTGGCGCGCCGACATCGACGCGTGCTACGCCGGCGCACCGCGCGCTTCCTTGCGCGCGCTGACGCGGCACATTCATACGTTTCACCTGCAACGCGAAGATTTTTACGCGATGGTCGACGGCATGGCGATGGACGCCGCAGCCGACATCTGCGCGCCCGACGAAGCCACCCTCGACCTGTACTGCGACCGCGTCGCGAGCGCGGCGGGCCGTCTATCGGTGAGGATATTCGGGATGCAGGAGGAGCCGGGCCGTTTGCTGGCGCACCATCTGGGCCGCGCGCTGCAACTGACCAACATCCTGCGCGATATCGACGAAGACGCCGGCATCAACCGCTGCTACCTCCCGCACGAATTGCTGGCGCGCGAAGGCATTGCGGTGACGAGCCCGACCCAGATCGCCGACGATCCATCGCTGCCGCGCGTCTGCGCGACGCTCGCCGAGCGCGCCAAGGAGCATTTCGCCGCCTCCGACGCGATCATGGACCGCGAGCCGCGCAGCCACGTGCGCGCGCCGCGCATCATGTCGGGCGTCTATCGCGCGCTGCTCGAACGCACGCTCGACCGCGGTTTCGACATTCCGCGTACGAAGGTCAGCAAGCCGAAACTGCGCATGCTGTGGATCGTCGCGCGTTACGCGCTCTTCTGAGCTGATGCCGAAGCTCATCCATGTGATCGGCGCCGGCCTCGCCGGCCTGGCCGCGGCGGTGCAATTGCAGCGCCGCGGCGCACAAGTCGTGCTTCATGAAGCGGCGCCGCAGGCGGGGGGCCGTTGCCGGTCGTATTACGACCCCAAGCTGGGCGCGACCATCGACAGCGGCAATCACATGGTGTTGTCGGGAAATTACGCCACGCTCAACTACGTGCGCGCGATCGGCGCTGGCGACGAGCTGGTCGGCCCGGCTCAGCCCGAGTATCCGTTCGTGGATCTGGCGACGCGGGCACGCTGGACCGTGCGTATGTCGCCGGGCCGCCTGCCCTGGTGGATCTTCGACCCGAACGCGCGCGTGCCGAACACCGGACCGAGTGACTATCTGGCGCTCGTGCCGCTGCTGTTCGCCAAACCCGGGCGCAGTGTGGCGCAAACCATGCGCTGCAATGGCCCGCTGTGGGACCGCCTGCTGCGGCCGCTGTTTCTCGCAATGCTCAATGTCGAGCCGCGTGAAGCGTCGGCGGAGCTGACGGCAGCGATGGTCAGGGAGACGCTGGTCGCCGGTGGCCTCGCGTGCCGGCCTCTGGTGGCGAAGAACGGTCTGGGCAGCGCCTTTGTCGACCCGGCGCTGCGTCTTTTGCAGCATGGCGGCGCGGCAATCCGGCTCGGGTCGCGCCTGACGGACATCGTGTTTGCCGACGGCGGCGCCGGCCCCGGCCGTATCTCGGCACTGAATTTCGCGGACGAAAGCATCGCGATCGAAGCCAACCAGGCCGTGGTGCTTGCTGTGCCGCCGGACATCGCTCAGACGCTCGTGCCCGGTTTGCGTTCGCCGAATCGCTTCGCCGCGACTCTCAACGTGCATTTCGCGGTCGAGCCGCCGTTCGGCATGGCGCCGATCACGGGGCTGCTGAATGCGACGGCCGATTGGCTGTTTGCCTTCGAGGGCCGCATGTCGGTCACGGTCAACGCCGCTGAGCGCCTGCTCGACACGCCGCACGAAGCGCTGGCGAAAACCATCTGGGCCGAAGTGGCCCAGGCTGCCAACGTGCCGGCCGAGCCGATGCCCGCCTGGCAGGTCGTGGTGGAAAAGCGCGCGACGTTTGCCGCCTTGCCGGATCAGGAAATGCTGCGCCCCGGCACGCGCACTCGCTGGAACAATTTGATGCTCGCGGGCGACTGGACGGCCACCGGCCTGCCCGCGACGATTGAAGGGGCGATCCGCTCTGGCCAGAAGGCCGCGGACACGCTGCTGAATCAACCGATGGAACGCCGATGAACGACTTATCTCAAGCCCAGCCGCTGGACGCCGTCCTGCAGGAATTCGCCGATGCGGCGCCGAATTTGTCAAACGCGGTGCCAAACGCGGTGTCGAGCGCTGCGCCCGATGCTGCGCCGCAAGCGTTCGCAACGCCGCTCGACGCCGCGATCACGCGCGCCACCGACGCGATCCTCGGCGCGCAGAAACCGGACGGTCACTGGGTCTACGAACTCGAAGCCGACGCGACGATTCCCGCCGAATATGTGCTCCTCGTTCACTATCTCGCCGAAACGCCGAACCTGGAACTGGAGCAGAAGATCGCCCGCTATCTGCGCCGCATCCAGCTGGCGGATGGCGGCTGGCCACTCTTCACCGACGGCGCGATGGACGTCAGCGCCAGCGTGAAGGCGTACTTCGCACTGAAAATGATCGGCGACTCGCCGGACGCCGAGCACATGGTCCGTGCGCGCGAAGCGATTCTGGCGAACGGCGGCGCGGAAACGGTGAACGTGTTCACACGGATTCTGCTTGCGCTGTTCGGCGTGGTGTCGTGGCGCGCGGTGCCGATGATGCCGGTCGAAATCATGCTGCTGCCGATGTGGTTCCCGTTCCATCTGTCGAAGGTGTCGTACTGGGCGCGTACCGTGATCGTGCCGTTGCTGGTGCTGAACGCGAAGCGGCCGGTGGCGCGCAATCCCCGTCGTGTGCGTATCGACGAGCTGTTCCGCGGCGCCCCGGTCAATACCGGCATGCGCGATCGGGCGCCGCATCAGCACCTCGGCTGGTTCCGCTTCTTCCGCGGCGTGGACGTGATGTTGCGCATGATCGACGGCCTGTTCCCGAAGGTGACGCGCGAACGTTCGGTGCGCGAGGCCGTGCGCTTTGTCGACGAACGGCTGAATGGCGAAGACGGCCTCGGCGCGATTTTCCCCGCGATGGCCAACTCGGTGATGATGTACGACGTGCTCGGCTATCCGGCCGATCATCCGAATCGCGCAATCGCCCGTCAGTCGATCGAAAAGCTGCTCGTCATCAAGGATGACGAAGCATATTGCCAGCCGTGTCTGTCGCCTGTGTGGGACACCTCGCTCGTGGCGCATGCGCTGCTCGAGACCGGCGAAGCACACGCCGAGCAGGCGGCCGAACGCGGGCTCGCCTGGTTGCGTCCGCTGCAGATTCTCGATGTGCGCGGCGACTGGATCTCGCGCCGTTCGAACGTGCGTCCTGGCGGCTGGGCGTTCCAGTACAACAACGCGCACTATCCGGACGTCGACGATACGGCGGTGGTGGCGATGGCGATGCAACGCTCGGCGGCACTGACGCAATCGGATGTCGATCGTGAAGCCATTGCGCGGGCGCGCGAATGGGTGGTCGGCATGCAGAGCAGCGATGGCGGCTGGGGCGCGTTCGAACCGGAAAACACCCAGTACTACCTGAACAACATTCCGTTTTCCGATCACGGCGCACTGCTCGATCCGCCGACCGCGGACGTGTCGGGCCGTTGTCTGTCGATGCTTGCACAACTCGGCGAATTTCCGCAGGGCAGCGAACCCGCGCAGCGCGCGTTCGACTACATGCTGAAGGAACAGGAATCGGACGGTAGCTGGTACGGCCGCTGGGGCCTGAACTATATCTACGGCACCTGGACCGCGCTGTGTTCGCTGAACGCCGCCGGCTTGCCGCACGACGATCCGCGCATGAAGCGCGCCGCGCAGTGGCTCCTGTCGATCCAGAACGAAGACGGCGGCTGGGGCGAGGGCGGCGAGAGCTACAAGCTCGACTATCACGGCTACGAGCGCGCGCCGAGCACGGCTTCGCAAACCGCATGGGCGCTGATGGGCCTGATGGCGGCAGGCGAGGTGAATCACGAGGCGGTGGCGCGTGGCGTCGAGTATCTGCAGCGCGAACAGCGCGAGCACGGTCTGTGGGACGAAACGCGCTTCACGGCGACCGGCTTCCCGCGCGTGTTCTATCTGCGCTATCACGGCTATCGCAAGTTCTTCCCGTTGTGGGCGCTGGCGCGTTTCCGTCATCTGAAACGTAACGGGCTGACGCGCGTCGCGGTCGGGATGTAACGGATGGCGCTGTCGACAACGCTCTCAGCCGACGCCGACTCCAACACCTTGCCGGTGATCGTGGTGACGGGTATGGCGTTCGAAGCGCGCATCGCGCGCGGCAAGGACGTCGAGGTCGTCTACGCGGCTCGCGCCGATCTGCTGGAGCGGGCGTTGAGCGCGGCCGTTGCGCGCGGCTGCTCGGGGATCGTTAGTTTCGGGACGGCGGGTGGGTTGGCGCCCGATCTGGAGCCGGGCACGTTGATTGTTGCGGAGGCCGTTGAGGGGCCGTTTGGGCGGTTGGAGACTGATCGGCCATGGGCTGACAGGTTTGCCGCCGCGCTGGCAACGGGGCCGCTTGTGGCGCGTCTGCGGCGTGGGGTGGTGGCGGCTGTTACCGCGCCTTTGGTCAGCGCTGATGACAAGCGGTTGTTGCATCGCTCGACCGGGGCTTTGGCTGTTGATATGGAATCGCATATTGCCGGTGCGACGGCTGCCGCGCATGGGGTGCCGTTTGCGGTTTGTCGGGCGATTGTTGATCCGGCTTGGCGGACTTTGCCTTCTGCTGCGACCGCTGGCTTGCGGGATGATGGCACCACTGCGTTGGGGCCGATTTTGCGGGAGCTTTTGCGGCAGCCTTCGCAGATTGGGGCGTTGATTCAGGTGGCCGTTGATGCGCGGGCGGCGCGGATTTCGCTGGTGCAGGCGCGGCATGCTATGGGGGAAGGTGGGGTTTTGAGGATGGTTGTTGGCTGAAGGCGGTTGTTTTGGCTGTTTGCCTGGGGCGTTGGCCTTTCCTTGATCTGGCTTTGGTGCCTTTCCTTGATTTGCTGGTGGTCTATTAGCGTTGCCCCTGTGCGGGGCAATGCTCTCAACTTAAGCCCGAAA
>NZ_JALOCP010000077.1:0-15314 GCF_030511745.1 Paraburkholderia sp. SECH4 | reverse complement strand
AAATCGGAAAAACCACACCAACGCAACACCACGCCATAGGTACCAAGAATCAACAATTAAGTGTGTAGTAGCTTTATAGAAATGTCGTGTTCCAGCCATTTAGAAATGTCGTGTTCTGGTCTCGGTATGCTTGCCGGTTCCCTGCGGGATTACGGAGCCGGCAGCGCGGGGAACTAAATTTTGGACGTTCTCGGAAGTAATTTTAGGGAAACCCTGCAATGCAGCGTTTCCTAATATTTACTTCCGAAATTCAACGCCAAATTGCCACGCGGCACCGACGCTGCGCGTGTCTACGCAGCATCTCCTAAAATTTAGTTCCGTTCTGCAAGAACGTTGAAAATTTAGTTCCGTCGATTGCCTATCTACCGAGTGGCCAGATACTGGCGGAGAAAGTGGCTTCCCGATATGGCACGTTAGGGTCGCCCCCCGAGCGTGACGCGTCCAACGACGCGGCAGATGCCCTTCAGCGCGGGTCCAAAGCCCGTCGTTGATCTGCTTGTAGCGGCCGGAACTAAATACGGAACATTCCAGAGTGCATTCACAGAAACTGTTATAAAAATTCGACAGAAATCGTTCAGAAATGCCGTCGCCGTCTTTTCTAAACGGTTCACGTCGAAAACAGAACGCGTCGATGGCCTCGTGGCATTTCTGAAGGAATCACGTTAAGTCTCTATTGTGGCGACTTCTGGCAGCCCCAACGGGTTGTATGCGAGTTACCCTCGGGCAGCATTTTGAGGCAGATACTTGAAATGTTAGACTTGTGATATACACTGAAACTATCACATTGCTCAATATCGAGTACGCAATGGCTAGAGGACGTTCAAGTGCCGAAACGATGGCCCCCGCAAACATGGCCGCGTTGGCGTTCGGATCCCAGACCGCGGGAGGCGTCGGTGACATCGGCCGGATCGTAATGGCGCTGGACGCGACACGTGCTGCTGCGACTGCAATTCTCGACGGATTGGAAGACTTGGGCGGTGGCCTGTCGGAGCACACGAAGGTAGAGCTGACTCGCAAGGTACGCCGGCGAATCAACGAGCAGGAAGATAGTGTCCTGCAAGGTCTCGTCGATGCGTCACCGGTCAGGCTGATGACGCCATCGCGTGCCGAGATGGAAGCTAAGGCGGTCGCAACTGTGCTGGACGGAACCACGTGGTTGACGGCTCAGATGGTCGGCAAGCAGCAGAATCCGGATGCCACGAATCTGCATGCTGTAACGAGTCGGTGGAAGAAGGAAGGCAAGGTTTTTGCCATCGAGCGGGCGGGCCAGACCTTGTACCCGAGGTACATTTTTGATGATCTCGGCAACCCGATTCCTGCAGTGGCCGAGATCCTGAAGGTCCTCGAAGGCTACACACCGTTCCGGATTGCCTCGTGGTTCGAGTCGACGAACAGCATGCTTCATGGGAAGCGTCCTCGTGAGGTCCTGGCAACAAGCCCCTTGGCCGTGATCGAGGCCGCGCGGGATCACGTGGCAGGAGCGGTGCATGGGTAGTACACAGCATCCGCCGCCGCCGTTGTCATTCACGCTTTCAACCCTTCCGTCACTAAAGTGGTATCGGGTTCACCCGTTCGACCCAAAAACTGGGCATTACACACCGGACGCCTACAACACGTCCGGCTCGGGGAATGCGCGGTTTAGCCCGTTGCACCGACTTGATAACGGGAAAATCATTCCGACGGTCTATGCAGCTGACTCGCCGAGAGAGGCGATCATGGAGGTGGTGTTGCACGACGTTCCGATCCCATCAACGGGCTACCAGCACGACCTGGAATGAGATCGTACATCCCACCTACACCTGAGCGAGGTCAGGCTGCCGTCGCTAAAGCTGGCAAATCTGACGGCGACCGGCCTGCGCGCTCCAGGCTTGGCACCATCAGACCTGTTCGACGGCGACAAGACCGACTGTCCGCGCACGCGCGACTGGGCCTTGTGGATCTGGGCCAACTTTCCGGGCGCTCAGGGGTTGATGTGGATGAGCCACTATCTCCACCGCGCGTTGAAACGGCCCTGCGACTTCGTGCTATGACTATGTTTCATTGACAACTTTGCTTATGTAAAATTTAGGAAACCAAATTATTGTGCGCCTCTTTCACGATTAAATTCCCCAGCGTCGGTGCACGCATGACTCGCGTCTTGTGGTCCGTTCAATAAGCGCTCTTCCCTCTTACTGGCTCGTGACAAAAAGTCGGTCGATCACCCTCACCCGCGAACGGATGCCACAAAGCGTAGGCTGACCGCTGCACTAATTTCGTCGTGCCTCAAAATCAGACGGAAGACCCCTCGAACCTTAACCACCGTGCAGCTGAATCACAGGTCGAGCAGTTTCTGAACATGATAATGTCCTTTATCACATATAGGACGGGCGAGCCGATGACCGAACTGCCAACCGAGATTCCTGAGGTCGAAGTGCTGCTCGAGCTCGAGCCCGAGGAGCTTGCCGGCAAGATGCTGTTGCTGCTGCGCGCCCGGGGCGAACACCGGACGTTCAACGTCGGCACGCTGCGCTCGGAAGCGTGGGACCACCACGCGGCATTGGCCGGTCGGCCACAGTACCCCCAAAACCGCCGTGACGAAGTGGATCTGGCGATTGCGGAGGCGCTGGCCTGGCTCGAGGCACAGGCGCTGATCGTTCCGGCAGAAGGCGTCAACGGCCAGAATGGTTTCCGGCACCTGAGCCGCCGCGCGCGGCGGTTCGAGAATGAGGCAGCCTTTACCGACTACCGGACTGCGCGCCTGCTGCCGAAAGACCTGCTGCACCAAGCGATCGCGAACGATGTATGGCTGTCCTTCATGCGTGGCGCCTATCCAACTGCGGTGTTCGAGGCGATGCGCGCTGTCGAGATCGCGGTGAGGACCGCTGCTGGCTATCCGGCCGCCGAGCATGGCGTGCCGATGATGCGGAGAGCCTTTGCTCCGAATGCCGGACCTCTGGCTGACCATACCAAGGACACAGGCGAACAGGAGGCACTGGCCGCACTTTTTGCTGGCGCGATCGGCTCGTACAAGAACCCGCATTCACACCGCAACGTGCCGATCGACACGGCGCGCGAAGCGGTCGAAATGATCGTGCTTGCGAGTCACCTGCTGGGCATCGTCGATGCACGGGCAGCCGCAAGGCGGGCCGCGCCATGAACCAGCTGATCGCTCTCCCCCCCCTTCCGACCCCGGCGCTCGTCACGGCCGCTGGCGAACGCGCCGGCATCCGCTTCCTGGAGTTTTTCGCGTCAGCGATCCGCAATCTGCACACGCGGCGCGCCTATGCGCGCACGGCCGGTGACTTTCTCGCCTGATACGCCCAGGCGGGCGTCGCATCAATCACCTCCGTGCAGCCGCTGCACGTCGCGAGCCGGATCGAGCTGTAGACGCAGACGCTGTCGGCACCGACCGTCAAGCAGCACCTGGCCGCGATCCGCCACCTGTTTGACTGGCTAGTGGTCGGCCATATCGTGCCGCACACAGCAGCGGCGCCTCTGGGTTCGCCTGCGTGAGAAAGGCGGCAAGCGGCACGAGATGCCCTGTCACCACACACTGGAGGTGTACCTGCATGTGTAACTCGACGGCACTGGCATCGTCAGTGATCCAAAGGGACCATTGTTCCGCACGATTCGATGCGGCACGGGCCAGTTCGGCACCACGCCGCTGCTGCAGGCGAACGCGTACGCGATGGTCCGGCGCCGGGCGATCGCAGCGGGCATCGGCAACCACACGTTCCGCGCGACCGGCATCACCGCCTACCTCAAGAACGGCGGCACGCTCGAAAGTGCGCGGTAATGGCGAACCATGCATCGACGCGCACCACACAGCATTACGATCGGCGTCGCGACGACATCAGCCTGGATGCGGTAGAGCGGATCCACATATAGCGGATGCTTCGCGCCCTACGTATCTAGCTGACGGCGCGCCCTGGTCACGACGACTTTGGAGGCCGTGGTCCCGACAGACAGAGGACCACGACAACGAGCATCACCATGGCGAGTGCAGCGATGAACAAGGCGCCTCCTGTCGGGTGAGCGTCAAGCTGCGTCACCAGGTTGATGCATGCGTTGATGATGTCAGTTGCTTCTTTTCTCATGTCGGCTTCCTAATCAAAATTCCGGGCGAAAAAAAAGCCCGTCGGTTTCTGGCCGAGTTGGGCTTCGTTAGAAAACACAGTGCGTTAACGCAAAAACCCGCAGGCCTTCGCGATGCGGGTTTTGTCCGGACGAGCGCTTCCACTAAGGTGGGTGAGCCGCTTTCCCGGGGCTCTGGTGAATCTGGTTGCTACGTGTACTCTGCCAACGCTCCGATTTCCCTGCCGGGAAACGAGCCTGCGCGCACGGCGCTATCAGCATTCTGACCAACTGTTCTGGGCGCAATTCTGCCCCACGACGGGAGTATAGCTGGGCACTGTTTTTTTGTACAGTACTTCGTATCTCGACAACAACGCTTTCGTGTCCCAGAACGTCCCAACCTCGGACTGGACTACCCTGCTACCCGCGCGATCTGTTTACGGCCCGGACGAAAGCGTACGCTAGCGATCCGAGGATCCTTGTCACGTCCCCGCGACCAAGGCGTCGACTGGAATATGTGGGTGTAGTCGTCCCCAAAAATAAAAAAAATCGGACGTTGCGTTCCGCGAATCGCGGCGTTTTCCCGTGATTCGCCGGATTGGACATGGCGTTACACATGCACGATCCTGAGGCGCATGCCACGTCGTCACGAACATAAGAGGCCCAAGTTGGGACGTTCTGGGACACGTGGGGCGTTTAACCCGGCCTGGAAATATGGCTTACTGGCTTCAGCAGACAGCGGAACCGAAGAAAAGGAGATGACCATGCACGCACAAATACGGGAAGCCCTCCTCGACGGACACCGTTTCCCATGGCGGCTGGCCTGGAAGCGGCGGCGTACCTTGACGGGCGAGTGCCGTGACACTGCAAAGTAGCAGTCAGGCAGGACGATTCTGGCGTGTTTGATGTCATGACGCGAGATTGGCTATACACGCGACAAACCTTGCGAAGCCGCATATGAAAATCGAAATCAACGTTACCGATCTGGTTAACTACCTGCCGACCGTGCTGCACGCACTGCAAACCAACCAGGTTGGCGCCGCGTATCTGGTTGCACTTGCGGCCCTTTTGCTTTGCGGCTTGATCGTGCGTCGACCGGAAAGCAAGAAGCCGGCAAGCAAGAAGTAAGGCATCGCGGGTCCACTTCAGGCCATCGGCAGTGGCAACCTATCTTTCAGGTGACTATCGAAAACCGGTTTTATCAATAGCTGTCTACAGTAGAAAAGTCAAAAAAACTGGCCGCGCTGAAGTCACACGAACGAATTTTGCAGACATTCCAGCAAGTAAATTTGAAACGTCCGCCGTCCGCATACCCGTACGAGATTTAGTTCTCTCAATCTCCGCAGGTACCCCAGCGTCACGGCGGTCGGCAAATTCGTCTCAAGATGCCCGGTACCGAATCCGTTCGAAGATTTCTCTGCGCTCGCATCGGCAATGGGTGTGGCGTACGTCCCGCGGGTCTGCTGGGCGATCACCATTTTGGCTCGAGCGTAAGAGTATGGCCTTCATACGTGCCGTCGTCTTTGCTGGCGATGCGCACATGGATCTTAGACAGAAACGTGGCCGGCGTTGCAAGCCACTTCAGCACCGCCAGTTTTTCGTACCCGCCAGGGATGTCATTTCCAGTGTCTTCCGCCGTCAAAAGATCTTGCAACATGCCGGCGGCGAGATCAGGCACGCTCAGCAGATCGTCAAGATAACCCTTCTCCAAAAACGATTTTCCGAACCCAATAACGTCGAAACCGTGCGTCATGTACATCGCGCCGATGCTCCCGAACAGTTTTTGCGTGTCGGCAAATGACCGGTCCTTGGCGTCTTCGTTGATTTGGTCGGTATCGCTGTACCAGAGTAGGCGCTGTTGGTCATATGTTATCGCCGCCGTAAACGCCGCGAGAATATGCAGCACGCGCAGGACTTTCTCGCCGACGTGGCCGGTCCATTTTCCGAATCCACCCTCTTCGAGCTGCTTTGCAATCGATGCGTGTGCCTCACTTTTGGTCATACCGAAGACCGAACTGATCCTCTTGTCGATCGCTACAGTGACGACGGCTCCGTGGATGAGGTTGTCGATTAGCTCTAGGTACTCGGGCAGCGCGCGGCTCCGCGGCCCGTATTTGAGGTCTTTGTATTTGAACTCACTGTAGGGATCGTGAATCTTGTGCTTTTGCCGCAGCGCCTGCATGTGCGTCTGGAAAGGGCCGTTCTTGTCCAGTGCGACGAACAGGAACGAATACGTGCTGTAACGCGCATCGCCATGCTCACCACCGTAATCAGACATGACCGCAATCTTGTTGTCGTCGGAAAAGTCAGGGAGTTCAGGGATTGACTCGAGTACTCCGGCCAGCACGTGGCAGAAATAATGGTGCTCGGCCTTGGTGCCTGGCAGTTTGAAAGGACCGTGTTTGCGGATTTTTTGCTGTAACTGTCCAATGGCGATGAGCTCGGCCGGAATGCGCGCTCCGAAAACCCGATCGATCAGCGCCCTGAGAGTGTTCTTCTTGAAAGGGGGTTCCATGGGTCTGCCGGTGGATATTCTTCAAATTTGACTCTCGCGGCGCGCGATCTGCCGCAGCTTGAACAGTCGCATCGCATCTCGCGTGGTACATGACGGCTACAGGCACCGCGCTTTTCCTACGTCTTAGCTAAGATCGCAGCAATGCCTTGGAAAAGCGCTGCGGCGCTCGCTGCCAGGGCCGCCCAACGGCTCCAGCGTGCTTGCTCAACGCCAGTCGCGAAAGGGTCGATTCTCGTACCGTTGTCCTTATCGAAGGTAATGCTGCCGGGAATCCACCCCTCGACTGCAGTTGGCTCGACATACTCAACCTCGACGCGCGTGGACCAAAACCACAAACCGGCAGCAGTGAATGCTGCAACGGCTGAGACGATGTTGAGCCCATAGGCGACTCTCTTCAATAGATCGGCCTCCATCTAACTTTCCTGTTTTCGTTATCGCGCGCCGGTGCACGCTTTTTCTTCTGTTAGTCGCGCTCGTACTGGCCGGCGATGCGCTCGGCACTCAGATACCACTTCCTTACTAGCGCGGTCGCCGCCGGCTGCGCGGCCAAGACTTGCTCCGCCTCGGGAAAGAGCGCGACGTAGTGATGCGCGAAGAAGCTCATCAGCACACATACAGTACTTACAGACGTAGCGGCCATAGTGGCTTGCTGAGCGAGCCCGCTGGCATCCCGGACCTGGAGGATACTCAACCAGCTCGCATGCGAGTAACCGCACTGGTAACTGTAGAGATCGCGGATGTGAACCGGGTGGAACCCGGCCTCGACTCCGATCGCAGTCCACCCACGCCCCGCGCGCCAGTCCCCCTTCAGGAACGCCTTGCGGTCTTTCGCAGGATGCTGCTCCCACCGGCCATGAGCCTGCATCGCGGCGCGTAGCGTCTCGATGGCCGCTCTTTCGTCCGTCAGCTTCTGCCTGTTCTCCGCTTTGCGCGCGCTCGCCTGTAGCTCCTGCCGGTCCAGCAACCCCGCGCAATGCCATGTCAAGTGGCGAAATTCCCGCAGATCGGGGTCGCTACACCCAAATACGTGCGCAAACGTCAGATAGGTCTCCAAGGCCGCCCGCGCCAGAATCAAGACCGAACCATGATCGATGTGCAACGCCGAAGCCTGCGGCATCACGACCTCGACAGGCTGCGCCAGCACGTGCAGCGACGTGATGTGGTAATAGAACTTGCGCGCTAGCACCTGCGCATCGTTCATCCACAATTGGCCGACAGGAATAACGTTGCCGGCCTGAGATTCGATCAGTTGCACCGTCAAGTGCAGCAACTTCCGGGACTCGCTCGTTGCCGCGTGCGCGGCGGCCGCGTTGCCGTCCACCACCACGCGCAGTGCAGTCAGTGGATCCATGTCGTTCGCCCCTTGGTCCTTTCCGTTTCAATACGAGACAGACTTACTCGGAGTAAAAGTGGTCGTGTGAACGATCGCCGTGCTGGCGCGTTGACACTCGTCCATGTCTTCCTTAGGTAGCGTCCCTTCAGTCTTCAGGCGAGCCAGGCACCGTTCGTTCGTTGCTTTAGCTTCCGGTAGATTCGCCGCGTACCACTCGCGACTGTGTGCAAACGCATCACTTGAGGAGACGGCAGCAAGCGAGATAGCGATCAACAGTAATGCGGGTTTTATCATTGGTTGATTGTCGTTGTTCGTGATGGCATCCGACCGTTCGGGGCTTGACCGTGCGTGAATCTTTTCGTCCTACCGGGAGTATCCGTCGATCGCAGCAATCGCCTGTGCCGGAGTCTCAAATGTGCTGGTTTTCCACTTGACGCCCTTGCCGTTGTATTACGTGCGCGAGCCCGAATACGATGGCACCGGTAATCACCAACGTACCAATCCACAGAATCGCGGCAACTGGATGCATGGCTTTGTTCTCCCCTTTTTCCGTCCTGTTTAGCGAACGTGCAGAGAAACAACCGTTCCATCAGGCAGGTGGAAATCGAGCAACGGCTCCCAGCCGATTTGCGTCCACGCATCGATGAATAACTGCCCAAGCTTAAACGCTGCCTCCGCGCTTTGCCAGTGAACTTCCAGCGTCCCTTTGTGATCGTGAATCTTCGTAATCGTAGCGTCGAGTTCTTCTAGCGGCTTCTGTATGCCTGTCGCGTCCAGCCGGCCACAAACATAGCCAATAATGGTATGGAGACGATCGAATCGTGAATGCCCGGGCTGGCCTTCGTAGGCGGTTACTTCAAATTTTGCGAGGCTCATGGTTACTCCTGTTATCAATCTTTTGTGAACGACCAATAGAGTTTGAAACAACCTATTAGACACGCGTCGGGCGCCCCCCAGCTTGCATTGACACGTCACCTCTCAAGTCACTCTGCGTCCTCATTGGAGGAGCGCTTTCGACCCCTATGCGGAAGGTTCCCGGTTAGCCTTTGCAGACCGCTTGGGGGCCGATCGGCGGCGTTTGACGGCGCGAGCGCAGCTAGAGACATCCACGACGCAGATTTCAGGCTGCGGGCCCGTTGACGATTCGCTTCGGATGCGCATCGCCAAAGCACACAGCCGCTGCACCACCGCTTCAAACTTCAGATAGGTGCCGTCGGGCAGTTCCCAGCCCTTTGGTCGCGGTTCCTGATGCACCAGGAGAAGGATGCCTTCGCGGCCATCCCGGCCGCGCAGATATTGGCCGCATAGCTGGACGACCAGCGCGTCCTCAAGCTGTTGCATCGTCCAACTTTCCGCGATCTTGATTTCAGTGGCCACATTGGCATCGCTGGCTTTCGCCCTGAAACGCAGGTCTGGTTCCTTCTCACCTGCAACGCGCACTTCGCGCTCGATCGAATAGGCGGTTCCCTGTACCTGCCTCAGCCTATCCGCCATCCAGTTCTGCACAGCGGGTTCGTCAGGCCGTGCGCTCAGGGTTGCGCCTTGCTGGAAGTCGCCGTGGACGAGATCGTGTTGCAGGTCTTCCAATCGCTGCAGCGCCACAAATTGCAGCTCTCGACCTGTCACCGGCGGCCGTTCAAACCGTTGCTCAACGCGGAGCGGCTCATCTGCGCGCCAGGCTGCGTGCTCCGCGTCATTGGCCGCCCGTTCTTGTGCCAGCGCGTGCAGGCGTGAACGAGCCACCGGGAAATTGGGTGTATCCATCAAGCGCAGGATGGCGGCATAGGTGGCATGCCCCGGTGTGCTGACCAAAGCGTTAAATGCGCCTGAACGTGCTCCTTGCGCCTCGTCGCGTTCGTCTGGCGAATACACACCCTTGTTATCGCGATCATTGTCCTCTTCTACCCGCACCATGCGATACGCCAGGATGACCAGATGCTCCAGTGTTGCTACATCGAGATGCATGTTCGACGGTGCAGAGCGCGACCAGTGCGAACCGAATATCTGGGGCAGCACGCGTTCGACGAGCGCTGTCTTCTCAGCCTCACCCAACAGATCGAGCTTTGCCATCAGGGTGTCCGTCGCACCTTGTGCGTTGATCGCATATGCGGCACCCAGGTATTGCGCGCTGACTTGTGGGTCCATCGAAGACTGAAATCTGTCAAGCACCAATGTGCAGAACGCCTGCCTTGCGTCTACAGGTAAGCCGTGCTTGAGGATGAACAGCATCGGACGCAGTGCAACGCGGTTCAAGTCCGATCGCGCCTGCAGTTCGCGCAACAGGGTGGGCGACATCAGGCGGACAAGGCTTTCGTCGCTTCGGCTGATGGCCTCCAGGGTTTGGTAGTGAACTCCCGGCGTGGGGTCGTCTAGCTCGCTTGCCGCCTCCTGGGCCAACACCTTCTCTACCGCGGTGGGCCATGCTGCTGCCAGTGCTGCAATCCAATCGGGAAAGCCGTTGATCTCCAGCGTCGCGTACTCAGCGGCATGAATTGCCTGCTCTTCTGCCAGGTGCAGCGCCCAGTCTGTCCGCCCTGCCGCTTCAATCGAAACCCCGGCGATGCCCAGGCAATCAATCATGCCGATTTGGTTGCGTTCGCCAGGCGGGCGGGCGCTGTGTAGCGTCGGTTTCCAAGCCCGCCAGATTTCGGCAAGCCCGGCGGCAAATGCTGCCGCGACTTCCTCGCCGGCCAGTTCCGCAATGGGCGCAACACTGTCGATCGCGTAACGCGAACTGCTACTGGTGGCCTCACGCAGCAACTGCCAAAGGTCGTAAATCCGCTTATCAATGCCCGTTGCTGTGGTGGGCTGCAACTGACGCAGTTGCGCCGGATTTGCCCGCATGTCGGCGATGAAGGCGATCCAAGACTGCTCCCGCTCGGACCGTGCGCTTTCGCCTGCCCGCACGGTCTCTGCCAATTCTTCCTCGCTCTTGATTTCTTCCGCCGACTTGGTGCGTGGTGTCATCGATTCAACATAGGCCGCTTGCATATCGGCGTCCGCCGCGGCGACGCCGGCAATGCGTGCCTTCAACGCCTCGGGCTCGCCAGCCGTGAACCAGAGATTGAGAGCAGCATTGATGGCCAGTTGCCGCTCAGTAGCGCGCGTCCGAGATGCACCGTCGGTCAGAAGCCAGTCAATGTCGTCGAGCACCAGCCCAGGCGGCCAGCCAAGAAACTTCATCTGGAACGAGTGGAGCAACGGGCGTCCCATCAGATTTCTGTGGTTGCCCAGTCGGTCGGCAGCCTGCCAGAAGGCAGCGCGACGGCGCTCCGGCGTTCGATGCAACAGTTCGACTGCATCGGCCGCCTTGTTGATTTGCCGCTGCGTCATATCATGACGCCTATCGCCGATACGCAGCGCTGCGTCGATCGCTGCGACTGGCGATACATTGTCTGGCGACAAGTCCAGCAGACGCTGTGCTGCCACGCCGAGCGCCGTAGCGTACTGCTCGTCCCTTGGCGACCTTTCGCCAATACCCGCTTGCGGCTCCGCTTCTAGCTGTTCCAAGAGCCCTTCGATCAATCGAGTCAGGTCGGCCGCGCTCATCAGCCGCTCGACGAGCTTTGCCCCGTCCCAGTCGAACCTGAAGCCACCGCCCTCGGCGTCACCGAGGTGAATGACCGCCAGGATTGCCAGCAGGTCATCGACGCCGATCAGTTGCGGGAACAAGTCATCGACGGCTTCCCAGACAAGCGTTGGCGAAATTGATGCGCACTGCAGTTTGATGTAGTCGGCATAGTCCTTGTGTGCGCTTTCATCACCGGCAGCAAGCAGCGCACGACCGGCGGTGATGGCGGTGTAGAGGTCTTGGTATTGGCCGAACGACGCGGCGATGGCCACATCAGCACAATCTTTGATCTTGCCCAGCCAGATCAGGCGCAGCACGAAACGGCGAATTTCCTCGTGTTCTTTGTCTGCCGCCCAGATGGCACGCAGCGCCGGCGCAATATCCGGCTGAGCAAATCGCGCAAGGCTACTGAGATCCAGGTGTGGCACTTCTTCCCCCCGGCGCATCCGCTCCACCAGCGCCGTCAACAATGTTTGCCTGGTTTCAAGGGAGAGGCTTGCCGGGTCTCCTGCGGTGAACAGTAGAAAGGGTGCGCGGCGCACAACCTCGCTGGCAACGCTTTCATCCCAGAGGGCAAGCCAGGCCGCCGTTTCCAACAGCGAAGGCTTGACCAGCTCGACCTCATAGGTCCGTGAAAAGAGCAGATCATGCAGTCGGCGTTGCGGCAAATTGGCCTGCCGCAGGCGCTGCAGCCAACGTGCTGCCAAGTAGGCGCGCACCACACCTTCGTTGTCGTTGTGCAATCTGGCGCGACCGAAGGTTGCGGGGTCGAACGCCGGCCTCGTCAGCAGCTTCATCCGATCTTCGCTGGGCCAGTCCGGCAACACGTCGTCGATCTTGGTTAGGGCTCGTTCGGTTTCAAGCCGAGCATCGTTGTCCGGTATCGCGACGGTCGTATGCCGGCCAAACACCAAGGCGGCGCCGATCCGTTCCAAGCCGTGTTTGGCACGCTCGGCGTCGAGGCTATCCCGACGGCCGCGTTCCGGGTCGGTTTCCTGGAGTCGTTCACGCAGGCCGACTTCGGTCATCTCGGTGAAGCTGCCAAGGCGGCTGTGGCTGCGCCAGTAGCGCACGATCCAGTCCAAGTCTAGCGGCCGGCGCGCGTATCCCCATAGGCTCGTGGCCTCAATGGCGGCCATCAGCCCATCGAGGTTCGGGGCGTTTTTGGCTGCGGCATAGGTCCGCACCTGCTCGGTATCGAGCTGGGCCATCACCACGATCAGGGGTGTTTCGGCTGGCGTCGGGTCTGGGCGTTTTTCGTGACGGAGGACGCGGCGGACCAGCGGTTCAAGTGCGGGGAGAGGTTCGGCGGGGTTGTCATGTGGCAGTGGCAGTTCGTCGTTCAGCCGCCGAGCATCGCGCGCGAATTCCCAATCGGTATGACGGCCGGACAGAACGATGTGGGCGCGGCTCTCTCCTCCGGCAATCCCTTCGGCAATTTGCCGCAGCGCTCTTTCCAGGCGGATATTGTCGAGTTTCGCCTCGTCGATGGAGTCGATGAAAAACCATCCTGGTTCACTGCTGTTGCGCCAAGCATTCAAGCGCTGCCGGTCAGCAAGCCGCAATGCCTTATCGAGCCCGTCGCGGCCAACATCTTGAAGAGTCGCGTAGACAGCAAACCTGCCTGCTGCTGTCTGCTGGCGTGCTTGCTCGGCCAGTTCCTCGGTCTTGCCACTACCGGCCTCAGCAAGGATAACGACGCGGCGCTTTGCAATCAGCTCGGGCCAGCTTAGCAAACCATTCGACACGCCAGCAGCGGTTCGATTCCTTGAAAAGGCGAGCGATTCTTTTTTTTCTTGCCATTCGTAAAACTGGCGATTCAGCGGAATGGTGGTCATTTGTAGCGTCGCGTCACGTGGTCCGGGACAATTGGCGTGGTGGACCGCTCCTGGCCGAGGGTGTGTCAAAACGCAGGTTCGCGCCTCTCGTTCAATAATTCGGCTTTCGAGAATGGCCTACAACGCCTTGGTGGCTTGCCGGGAAGGGTAAAGTGACCCGTCAAAACCTTGAGCTTTTGCGTTTTGACACACCCTCGGCCGAACCCGGTCGCAGCCACGCGAGCTTGTGCCAAAGTCTATTGTCTTGTGTCGAACTCTATTGCTCGTTCACAGCCAGCACTGCTGCGACACGTTCAAGATTCATGGCTTTGTCTTTTCCGACCTAAAACACTCGAACCGGTTTGCCGTTGCGAAATGCCTCTACTTCGGCTTCCACCTTCGCCTTTGGTGCGGGCTTGAACCGCGTCCACCAGTCCGCCATAAACTGTTCATCGCGCGCTTGCAGTGGCGCGTTCAGTCCGGCCGCGATATGGAAAAATCGACAGGCCGTTTTCAAAGCGGCGTGCTTTCCTGTGCGAGCGGCGCGCTCTTGCGCGGCACGCGCAAGCAGCAATGCAGCTTGCACCGCTTCATTGCGATACGCTGGGCTATCAAGACGCTTAGCTAGAGCCTCTTTCAGTTTCTCCGCATCGGATTTCCGCAGCCGTGTTTGCCGGCCCCGCCACCGCGTAGCTCTTTCCTTACTCCACTTTCCGGCAACGTATTCGGCGTCGGCTGCACGCCCATCAATCTCAACGTCATAGTGGCCTTCATAATCAGGCAAAACAGACATAGAAATCCAATCGGTGTATGGAGTCATTCGCTTTTCAGAGTTACCAGCGTGCGCCGTTGCAGGCTTCAAACTCGGCTCCGATGATCACAGGCCGCCACTTGTATGGGATTCGATTTTGTTTCAAGTAGCAACGCACCGCGTCCCACTTTTGATGCCCAATCAGGTGCTCCACGTAACCGTGTGGGACAGCGCCGTCTTTGCCGCCAGACATGTCCGCGCATCCGAAAATCCTGTTGAGGGAATCCACGTTCCTCAACTGGAGGCCGATAGTCTCCTTTGCGTTGTTGCCTGTCAGAAGTTGCTCGTTCGACTTACCCATAATCTCCTCAATCCGTTTCCGTGCTTGCCCGCTCGACTGCGCGAGCGCTTTTCTCATGGCATTAAGCCCATGGCCCATACTGGTGGTCAAGCATCTGGCACTTGTCCCACGTCGACTGCAAGACCGTGCGCGTTTCCTCAGTATCCAGGCCAACTTTTTCGCACGCGAAGCAGGCGAGCAAGATGCCTGTGGTTGCGGTCAAGATAGCGGCCGGAGTCTTATTGAGAAGCGGTTTCAGCCTGACACCGAAGGAACCGTCGTTTCGCTTCTCGAAGTAATTGTCCACGGCAGAGAGCGATGGATGTGCCGCGTGATGCGATAGATGCCGATACAACCCATCGTATGTCCCGAGGGCTTTACCTCGTCTTGCAAATTCTCGCATATCAATGGTCATCGACCCTTCGTCTTGCTCGACAAATTCGTGTAACTGAGCTTTAAACTGTTCGACATTCGGATAATCCTTTGCATTCAGGAGTGTATTCGCGTGCTTTACTCTCGATGCATAGTCGTGGCCGGCAAGCTCGCGGGGTGCGACGGCGTTCTCGGCGACCGCGAGCATGACGAACACGGTTTCAAGCAATCCGCGCGATAGAGAAAGCGATTCGAGCGTCATGCCAGATTCGGCCAGGGTGATGGCGGCCTGATAGTGGGTTACGCAACGCGCAAAATAGGCGCCGACAGTAAGTTGCCCCCTATTCTTTGCGGTTGTCAGCAGACCCGCGATCTCCAGTGCAACGCCGGCGCACTCGTCCGCAAACGCAAGCAACGTGTTATGCCGCTTTCGCTGATCGGCGCGTAGCGCTGCCGAGCTCGCGCCTGCGAATCCTTCCGTCTCGAAAGTCATAGCTCCCCTCAAAAGGCTTTAGGGAAGGTCTGCACAACCCGTTTCCTGCACGTCGCGCGGTTTGCTGCC
>NZ_JALOCP010000076.1:0-15821 GCF_030511745.1 Paraburkholderia sp. SECH4 | reverse complement strand
CCGCACAGGGGCAACGCTAATAGACCACTAGCAATTCAAGGAAAGGCCAACGCCCTAAGATCACTGACAAAAAGCGCCGCGCAGGCAAACAACCCCAGCAAATCCCAACGCCGTAGGCAAACAACCAAACCGCCCCGCAGGGAAAAAAACCATAAACCCCAATTTCTATGTGACCATACCCAAACCCCAACCCGCACGGAGTGCAACAAAAAAATGCAACACCCTGACCCACTCCACCCCCTGCGCCCCTTCCTGAAAAACTTCGTGTGGGAACACGGCCACATCGGCACTCGCTACATCAACTGCGCCACCGGCGAAATCGCCTTCGATGATGGCAAAAAATCCCGCTTCGCAGCAGAAAAATACCTCTACGTCCCGCTCGACAAAGACGCCACCGACGACCCACTGGCCACCGGCCCCGCAACCCAGGACGCTGCCCTCGCGCGCTTCCTCCGCGCCGCGCAACTCGGCAAACCTGAAGAAGCCGGCTCCGCCGCGGAAGTCCAACGCGCCGTTCACGATTGCCTCGACCTCGCAATCTTCAGCGCCTACCAGCAAGACGCGCTGCAAGCAGTCGACCACTACACGCAGGAAGCAATGTTCGACGACGAAATCCGTGCGGCGCTCGTCGACGATATTCGCCGGGTCTACACACCCATGCGCGAACAATTAGCGCTCTATGACTTCACCGTGCTACACGGTCTACCCACGCCGCTTCTCTTCAGCGATTCACCCTTCATCGACTGGCGCGTGCGCGTCAAACCCGCCATGCCGTTCGTCTCGCTTCCCCTCGGACCCTATGCATTGCTGGTCGGCACGCCGTCGGGAAGAACCAGTCGCGCCGCACCCGTCGCGTGGAAAACGGCCGTGTCGATGGGCGTGCTAAAAGATCACAATCGCCTGATGGCCGAGCGCGCCCGTCTGTGGATCGTGGCAACCAGCGACGATCAACTGGTGGCCATACAAGATCGCTTCAAGAAAGACGGCGCGTAACCGGCCACAGCACTCCGCACACCTTCACGCCTCGCGGTGTGAATGCGCTTCAAGCGCAAGCGAAAATGCCAGATGGCCGATTTCGATGCCCATGGTGTTGATCATCCGCGGTGCATGAAACGCGCCCAGTTGCGCACGTTGCTCAGGGCTGCCGATATCAAGCCGCGCGAGCAGTTCAGCAACGATTGCGTACAGCAAGCTGATGTTGCCGTCCTCCACCTTCACCGCAATCCCGAGTGCACCGTTGGCCCCAAGCCGCTCAGTCTGCCGGGAAGCCCGCACGCCGATTGCGTAGCTGCCGTCTGCGCCGACCTTGCCGATCAGCGCACCATCGAACGCCCGCATCAAGGCAGTACAGAAGCGCCCTTCGCCTGCCACCCACTCCGGATGCGCGGCCATCGCACGATAGATGCGTGCGAGCGCGACCGTGCGTGGCGAAATGGAAGAAGCAATGGACGAAGAAGCCGCAGAGGAAGCCGAAACCTCGTCCTCCGCAGCCGCGAGCTTCGCGAACAGTCGGGCGAGTCGGTCAAGAGCGAACGCCGGCGTCGGCAGATTGCAACCGTCAATCGACCATTGCACCGCGTCGTCCGGCAAGTCGCATACCTCGGCGACGGTATGCTTCACGCGCACCTGTAGCGGATGCTCTGGCAGTTCATAACCCCGTATCGCCGCGCCGATCGAACGCGCCCCGGCCAGCATGCCGGCGTGCTTGCCCGAACAATTGCTGCACACCGCGTCCGGTTTGAAATCGCGCTTCAGCCAGTCGATGTACACGGCGTCGGACAGCGGGGGATGGCCGCCGCAACGCAGATCGGCTTCGCTGACCTGCGCCTTGGCCAGCATCTGCCTCGTCCGTTCGATGTGGCGCGGCTCGCTGCTGTGCGACGCGCACATGAGCGCGAGATCCGTTTCGTCGAAACCGAAACGCTCGAGCGCGCCAGTCTCGACTACCGCCAAGGCCTGTGCAGGTTTTGCCGCGGAGCGTGCCAGCGTGATACGCGACGGATCGCCGAATGAATACAGCAGGCGGCCGTCGGCCTGAACCACGGCGACATGGGCGATATGTGTGTTCTCGATCGCTTCACCGCGATAGACAGTCGCCGCAATCGGTCCGGTTTCACGCAAGGTCATGTTCGTTCTCCTCCTGATCGCGTCGGTCGTCGCGATCGTTATCAATCATGGTGACGCGAGCGATTCTACGTTCGTCTTTCGCGCAATCCAAATCTCCATTGGCCGGCCACGGCATGCACGCGATTTGCACGAAGCGGCGAACCAGTGCTTAAGCCGCTTCGTGAATATGCTCGACAAGGTAGTCGATCAGCGCCCTCACCTTTGGCGGCAAGAAGCGGTTCGGCGGATACAGTAGCCACACCGACCCCACGTATGCGCGCGCTTCGAGATTCCAGTCGGGCAGCACCCGCACGAGTTCGCCGCTGAGCAATGCATCGGTGGCGGCAAACTCAGGCAGGTTCGCGATGCCGAAATCCTGCTGCGCGGCTTCGAGTCGCGCGCCCGCATGATTGGCGATGTAACGCCCTTTCACGTCGACAGTTTGGGTCTCCGCGCCACGGCGAAAGCGCCAGCGGTTGTCATCGGCGGTTTCGCCGAGATAGATGCAATCGTGCTTGAGGAGATCGCGCGGTTGCGCCGGCGTGCCGTGCTCACGCAAATAAGCCGGCGATGCACCCAGCAGCCAGCGCACGGCCCCCAGCCTGCGTCCCGCGAGCCCTTGTGGGGGATGCTCGGTCAGACGGATCACCAGGTCGACATCGTCGGCGAGCGGGTCGACGTCGTGATCGGTGAACAGCAGTTGCAGGTCGACTTCATCGTAGGCGCGCAGAAAGCCGGGAATCAGCGGATGAATCACGGTCTTAGCGAACGCGGTGGGCGCGCTCACGCGCACTTTGCCTTGCGGCCGTGCGGCCAGTTGCCCGGCGGCATCCACCGCGCCCGAGGCGGCGCTCACCATGTCGCGGCAAAAACGCGCCACCTGGGCACCGGATTCCGTGACCCGCACCGTGCGCGTGGACCGTTCGAGCAGGCGTGTCGCCAATGCGTCCTCGAGCCGTTTGATCTGACGGCTGACCGTAGACGGCGTACTGCCGAGCTGACGTGCGGCGACCGAAAAATTGCCGGCATCGACGACGCGCGCGAAAACCGCCATGTCCGGCAGCAAGGCAAAAAGGTCGGTTGGGTTCATCGTCGGGCGCTCGTGGAGTTTGAGCCGATTGATGCATCTGAAACATAAATGCTATGCGCAGCGACCCGATTATCGCCTTACAAGCAAAGTTCGACAATACGCGCTCATCTGCCTGAGGTCCGCCATGTCGAAACAAGAACGCCTGATTCTGCTCTCCGATCTGATGCTGCTCGCGGTCGCCGTGGTGTGGGGCACCAGTTACGGCGTCGTCAAAAGCGCCCTGGTGTTCTATCCGGTTCTAGGTTTGCTCGCGATCCGCTTCGGCATCACCTTCGTGATCCTGTCGCCCACCTTGCGTCATTTGCGCGCCACCGATGCCCGCACAATGCGCGGTGTGCTGATCGCGGGCGCGTTGCTTCTCGGTATCTTTCTCTGCGAAACCTTCGGTATTCTGCTGACGCGCGCGGCCAATGCGGCGTTTCTGATCAGCCTGTGCGTGGTGATGACGCCGCTCGTCGAATGGTGGCTGCTCAAGCGCAGGCCGACTCGCATCGAATGGGTGGCGGTCGCGCTTTCGCTGTTCGGTGCCTGGCTGCTGGCGGGGGATGGCGCGCTGAGTTTCAATCCCGGCGACGCGCTGATTCTGCTCGCCGCACTGCTGCGCGCGCTGAACGTGTGTGTGACTAAACGCGTGATGCGCGACTCCGCGTTGCCGCCTTTGTCGGTGACAGCAGTTCAGTCGGGCGTGGTGGCATTTGGCAGCGCGGTGGTGGCGGTGCTGTTTGTGCCGCAACAGTGGCAACCGGTGCCGTCGCTTGCTGGGCACGCCATCTTCTGGGGCTACATCGGCTATCTGGTGATCGCGTGTACGTTGTTCGCGTTCTTTGCACAGAACTTTGCGATCAAACGCAGTAGCCCCACGCGCGTGTCGTTGCTGATGGGCAGCGAGCCCGCCTTCGGCGCGCTGTTTGCGTGCGTCTGGTTAGGTGAACGGATTTCAACGGCGGCATGGATCGGCGGTGCGTTGATCGTTGCAGCATCGATTCTCGCGACGGTGCGATGGACCGCGTTGCGTGTGAGCGCGGCGGAGGCTTAGAGATTTTCCGAGGCCCGCTCCGATCGCTGCACACGCACCTTCCGATTAGCGCGACGCGACCGTGCCCCGTTCGCTCACCACTTCGCCATGCTGCAAGACATACGCGAGCCGCTCGCCCTGCCCGGTCAACACGCCGATATCCTTGAGCGGATTGCCGTCGACCACCAGTACGTCGGCAATTGCCCCTGCTTTGATGACACCTAGCTTGCCGCTGCGATCGACGATCTCGGCCGCGATCGTGGTGGCCGAACGCAATGCTTCCAGATTGCCGAGAACCTCGGCACGAATGCGCAATTCGTCGCTCTGGAACGTATGCATTTCGCCGAGCAGGTCCGAACCGAATCCCATGGGCACACCGGCATTTGCATAGATCTGCAGCGAGTCGCGACCCGCTTGCCGCACGGTCTCGACCTTGGCAATCGAATCGGCGGGCAAGCCGTAGTCGGCGCCGTGTTTGGCCAACGCATCGTAGGTGACCAGCGTGGGCACGACGAATGCGCCGTGCTCGCGCATCAGTTTTGCCGCGGCTTCGTCGACCAGATTGCCGTGCTCGATCGTGCGCACGCCGCAGCGAATCGCACGCGAAATCGCGCGGCCGGTGTAAGCATGCGCCATCACGTATGTGTTGGCTGCTTCCGCTTCGGCAACGATCGCGCGGATTTCGTCCTCGGAGTATTGCGTGTTGCTGATCGGATCGGTCGGCGAAGCGACGCCGCCGGAGGCCATGATCTTGATCTGCGTCGCGCCCTTCTGAATCTCTTCACGCACTGCAAGCCGCACCGCGTCGACACCGTCGACCACTCGCGCAATCGCCCCGGCACGAAAGGCGCATGAACAGGGTTCGAGCACGTCACCGCGTGGACGGAAATCGCCGTGACCGCCGGTTTGCGACAACGCCTTGCCCGACGGGAAAATACGCGGCCCCGGGATCAATCCGCTCTCCAGCGCTTGCGTCAAACCCCAATCGGCGCCGCCCGCGTCACGCACCGTCGTAAAGCCGCGGCCGAGCATCGCCTTCAGGATCGGCAGCGCGCGAATCGCGGTGAGGATATTCGGCTGTGTCACATTCACACCGAGGTTCGCGCGTGAAGCCAGTACGTGCACGTGACAATCGATAAGGCCGGGCATCACCGTCTTGCCGCGTGCGTCGATCACGCGTGCATTCGGCGGATCGACAGGACGATCGGTGACTTCGACGATGTGGCCGTTTTCGATCACGACGTGATGATGTTCAAGCAACGCGCCCTGGGCCAGATCGAGTACGTTACCGCCGCTGATTACCGTAATGCTCATTGATATCTTCCTGACTGGATGAAGGAATCCGTCCGCTTTTCGCTCGCCGGACGCGCCGCCTCAGGCGTGGCTGCGGCGTGGATCGCGCACATAGAACGTGCCGACGAGGCTGATGGTCGCGGCAATCATCACGTAGATTGCGGGCGCCATATTGCTACCCGTCGACGCAATCAGCCACGTGATGAAGAACGGCGCGAAGCCACCGAAAATCGTCACCGCGAAGTTGTACGCAACGGAGAGGCCCGTCGACAACACCTTGGTCGGGAACAGCTCGGAGAAAGCCGCGAGAATCGAACCGGTGTAGGTGGCGATCAGCAGGCCGAACACGCCCTGAAACACCATCAACGAAGCGAGTCCTGGCGCGCGGTTGATGTAAGCGAACATCGGCCATGCAAGTAGCAGGATCAATACCGCAGCGCCGGACAGGAAACGGCGGCGGCCGAAGCGGTCAGCGAGCTTGCCGACCACCGGCGAGAAACACATGATCATCACGCCGCCGAACATGCCGGCACGAAAGCCCATCGATTGCGGCAGATGCAGCGTGCGCACCGAATACGTCGGCATATAGAACAACAGCACGTAGGTGCACACCGTCCATAAAATCACCATCGAAAAGCTCGCGAACGTCTCACGCGGAAAGCGGCGGAACACTTCCGCGAGCGGTGAATCGCTTTTGGCCTCTTCCGTAACCGCGCTGAACGCCGGTGTTTCGTCCATGCGGCTACGAATGAAATAGCCGACCGGTCCGATCAGAATGCCGATCAGGAACGGCATTCTCCAGCCCCACGAATGCAGCGCATCGGCGCTCAGACTCGACGTCACGAAGGTGCCGACCCCGGCGCCCAGCAGCACGGCAAAGCCGATGCTCGACTGAATCCAACTCGAATAGAACGCACGCTTGCCCGCCGGCGCATATTCGGTGAGAAACGCGGTGGCGGTGCCCATTTCGCCGCCGGCCGAAAAACCTTGCAGCAAGCGGGCGACTACGATCAGCACCGGCGCCCACAGACCGATCTGGTCATAGGTCGGCGCGAGACCGATGAGCGCGGTGCCGCCCGCCATCAGCAGAATGGTCAGCGAGAGCGCCGCTTTTCGTCCGACTTTATCCGCGTACACGCCGAGCACCATGCCGCCCACCGGCCGCATGAAAAAGCCCACGCCGAACGTCGCGACAGCAAGCAGCAACGAGGTGAGTTCATTGCCGGTCGGAAAGAACAGCTTGGCGATGATCACCGCGAAAAAACTATAAACGGTGAAGTCGAACCACTCGAGCCCGTTACCGAGCACAGTGGCGATAATGGCGCGGCGCCGCTGCTGCGCGAGCGAATCCACGGATATCGCGACGTTGGATGAAAGCGTTCCTTGCATGGTCTCTTTCCTCATCAGGCTGCTTGTGCGGCTAGTCGTGAAGCCGCTGCGTGGCTACGGGTTCGGCGAGCGTTTGCCAGCAAGGCGGCGTGTCGGAATCGAGCGGCGCCTTTGCATGCATAAAGCCGATCGTAGAGAGACCTGATTTGTTTTCGAAACGAAAGATTCGCATGCACGCATGCGCGTGGCGCATGCGAAATGCAGTCAGGCTGCGGGCGCGTTGCTCGTCTCCGCGGGTGTTTGCCCAGCCTTTTGCCCGCTTGTCTGCGCCTCTGCCTGCTCGAAAAGCCAGCGCGTAAAGAGGCGCGCCGCCTGGTTCTCCGCGCGGTCGTTCGGCGATACGACGTAGTACCCGCCACCGTGGCTCGCTGATGCTCGCGTGGCGCGCACCAGCAGCCCCTCGTTCAGACACGCATCGATCATGTGACGCCAGCCGAGCACGACGCCCTGGCCGAGAATCGCCATCTGCACGAGTTGCGGATAATGATTGACGACGACCGACTGCGGAGACGCAGGCATCTGCACATTGTTGAGACGGAACCATTCGGGCCACGACATCCATTGCCGCTGACCGTCTTCCTGCATCAGCAATGTTTCATGCGCGAGATCGGCGGGCTCCAGCACGCGGCCGGCGAGATATCCGGGTGAACATACCGGGTACACGTCTTCGTCGAAAATGCGGCGGGCGGTGAAATGCGGCTCGGCACGCTGCCTGATGTAGTACATACCCACGTCGAATTCCGCGGGCGACAACGATGCGAGCCCGTCGCGCACGATCATCCGGATCTTCACGTTCGGATGGGCCGCGCGAAACGCACCCAGGCGCGGCGTAAGCCACAACACCGCCACGCCCGACGAACACGCGATCGTCAACTCCAGATCGCCGTATCGCTTCATCACATCGAGCGTCGCTTCCGAGCAATTGGCGAGCAGCCACTGCACATGCTTGGCGTAACGTTCGCCTGCGATCGTCAACCGTAGGGCCCGGTGCTCGCGTACGAAGAGCGAGCGGCCGAGGAAGTCTTCGAGTTGCGCGATCTGGCGGCTGACCGCGCTTTGCGTCAGATGCAGTTCTACGGCCGCTTTAGTGAAGCTGGCATGGCGCACGGCCGATTCGAATGCGATCAGGCATTGAAGCGGGGGTAAAGGGGCGATCCGCATGATGAGGGTGGCCGAGTGAGGTTGCCACCATCATAGCGGGTCGAAGCGCGCGTCAAATCATGCGTGCGATGTAGCGCGTAACTGCGCGGCTTCGGCCTTCAGCGCCACGATCAATGACTTGGCGCCAACGCCTCTTCCCGCTCCAGCGAGCGTGTGTGCTTGAGTTCCGGGAAAAATCGCATCCACAGCAGCGCGACGGCGATCGTTGCGATGCCGCCCACCAGCACGGCCGGTTGCGCGCCCCACCACCCTGCCGTCACACCGGATTCGAATTCACCCAGTTGATTCGACGTCCCGATGAAAAGCGAATTGACTGCGCTGACACGACCCAGCATTTCGTCCGGCGTGCGCAGTTGCACGAGCGACAGGCGCACCACCACACTGATGGTGTCCGATGCGCCCAGCACCATGAGCGCGAAGAGCGACAGGAAGAATTGATGCGACACACCGAAGACCACAGTCGCCGCACCAAACGCAATCACGCCGCCGAACATCGCAGCGCCGGGCCGGTTGCGTAGCGGGAAATGCGCGAGCCAGATGGTGCCCGCAAGCGCGCCGATGGCGGTGCCTGAGCGCAACAGGCCGAGACCGAGCGGCCCCGTGTGCAGGATATCGCGCGCAAAAACCGGCAGCAGCGCTGTCGCGCCACCGAACAGCACGGCGAACAGATCGAGCGATAGCGCGCCGAGTATTACTGGCTCTTTGCGGATGAAAGCGATGCCCGAGAACACCGACTCGAGCGTCACCGGCGCGCGGCTCGCCAGCTTGGCCTGCAACGGAATGGCCCACACCGTGGCAGCAGCAGCCGCGAACGACAGCGTGCACGCGAGGTAGGCCACGCCCGGACCGATGCCGTACAACAGGCCGCCCAATGCCGGACCTGCGATCTGGGCGGTTTGATTCGCGGAGGTGGCCCATGCCGTCGCTTTGGGCAATTGTCCGCGCGGCACAACGCCCGGCAACAGCGATGCAACCGCAGGCGACTCGAAGGCGCGGGCTGCGCCCACGCATGCGGCCAGAACGTAGATAATCGGCGCGCTGATCCAGCCACCGAAGGTGCCGAAGGCGAATAGCAATGCAGCGACGCTTTCGAGGCTTTGACAGATGGCCGCAATCCGGCGACGGTCGTAACGGTCGGCGACGTGACCAACCACGAGCGTCAGCACGAACATCGGCAGAAATTGGGCGAGGCCGACGAGGCCTAGTGCGAAGGCGCTATGCGTGAGTGCGTAGATGTGCCAGCCCATGGCCACGGCGAGCATCTGGAACGACAGCGATGAGAGGATACGGGTACACCAGAAACGTTGGAATGCGGGGTGTTTTGGCAAACTGAAGTTAGAGTCGCCGGCGGGGTCGGCTGGGGGTATGGGCATTGGTGTCTTGCTCTTTACTAGGCTGGCTGGGGCGGCAGGTAGTTTAGAGCAAGTTTGTTTATTTTATTTTTATGCATACGCGAGGCCTTTATGGGCCCTGCGTTCGGCTTTCGGGCGCGATCTGGACGTTCGATCCCGTGCACGAGTTATCATCTCGACCCTAGAGCGAATCGTCTAAGGTGATTCGTAATCCACTCGTAAGAAGCGTCTCTTGCACGCACGTATAACAACGCAAAATTACCGCTATGCGACAAGCGCTGCCAATTCAAATAAGCATTTCTCCCAGCGCTACCGCCCGTATATCGACGGTCTTCGGGCCATCGCCGTGTTTGCCGTGATTTTCTGTCATGCCGGCTTCAGCGGATTCAGCGGTGGATTTATCGGGGTCGACGTGTTTTTTACAATCTCCGGATTCGTAGTGGGAACGTCGATTCTCGGCGACTTGTCGCGTGGCACGTTCTCGCTCGCTGACTTTTACGCGAGACGCGCAAAGCGCCTCGCACCCGCGCTTTACGTGATGCTCGCGGCGATTTTTGTTTTCAGCATCCTGTTTTCATTCCCCGAAGACAGCTTTCAGCTCACTAAAAACATACTCGCTGTCGCGACAATGACATCGAATATCTTTTTATCGAAACAAACGGGCTATTTCGATGCGGCTGCGTCGGACCAGCCCCTGCTTCATACCTGGTCGCTATCCGTCGAAGAGCAGTTCTATCTTTGCCTTCCGATATTTCTCGCGTTGCTCTACCGGAAACGCAGAAGCTGGATCGTGCCGTCGCTCTGGCTGGTCACGGTCGTTTCGTTCGTCTGGGCGGTGATTGCATCCCGGCATGGTGCGGCGTCAACCTATTACTTCGCGCACCTGCGCGCTTTCGAATTCCTGCTCGGCACATGGCTCGCCACTATCCAGGTCAATCGGCAGGTTTCGCGGTCCGCCGTTTTCGACGTGCTCACGCTGGTCGGCGTAGCGATTGTCCTCGCCGGCATTTTCGGTGTCAGTCGGACCTCGCAGTTTCCCGGCATGGGCGCCCTCGTCCCCTGCGGCGGCACGATGCTCATCATCGCCGCGGGCCGGCACTCGCGGGTCGCCGACGGGTTGATAGGCAACCGGGCGATGGTGCTGACCGGGAAAATCTCTTATCCGCTATACCTGTGGCACTGGCCGGTATTTTTTGCGCTGCGTCGACTCGACCTCGCCACGCCGCGAAACTACTTGCTGGCAATCGGTGGGACCTATGTCCTTTCCTGGCTGACGTACCGCTATCTTGAGCAACGTGTCCGCGAATCGAAGCTTTCGACCCGATCGGCGATTCTTTACCTGCTGGCCGCACCGCTCTTGATCGCGGGTGCACTCGCGGCGACTGGCAAGCTCACGAATGGCTTCCTGTTTGCGTATCCCGCGAAGATCCGCAGCGACGTTCATTGGTCAGGCGATGCGTTGTTCGACATGCCCCGCGGTAAAGCGTGCTGGTCCAAGGTGGACGTCACCGAGGAGTCGGGCTGTCACCTCGGCGCGGCTGCCTCAACGGACAAAGCGATCTTGTGGGGCGATTCGCATGCCTATCACCTGATCTATTTCTTCGATCAACTGGGCAAGCAATACGATCTCCAGATTCACGACGTCGCGCTGACGCTGTGTCCACCGATCGAGCGTGAGCCCGCGCTTCCGGGCGATCCCACCTTGACGGAAGATCACCTGAAATGTGTCGCGCACGACAAGGAGGTCATGTCATACGTAATGTCACGGCCCGACATCAAAACGGTGTTTATGGCGGCGGCCTGGCAAAACTATCAAAACCTCTCAGTCAATCGCGATTCCGGTCCAAATGGCCACGGATTCACGCCATATCAATTTGACGCCGAACTCGCTTCGACGATCGGCAAGCTGACAGAGGCCGGCAAGCACGTCATCCTGATGGACGACGTACCGACGATCCCGACGAGCCTGATCAACTGCGACTTCAAGAACGACCTGTTTATCCCTATCCACAAACAGGCGTGTGAGTTCAACGTGTCGAGAGCGACGGATGAACATGCACCTGTTGCGGCCATGCTTGAGAAACTGCGATCACAGTACCCCCAAGGTCGACATTGTCCATACGCACGATGTGCCTTGTTCGGATACAAAGTGCACGCTCGATTTTGACGGACTCCCGATCTACCGGTACGACGACTATCACCACCTGAGCGTGGCTGGCAGCACGCTGCTGTACCCGCAATATCTGAAGAGACATCCCGGCGAACTGGACAAGATCCTGCGCTACAAATAAACGCGACACCGGCAAACTGAGTTTTGGCCGCAACCAGTTTGCCGATCTTACTGGTTGAGACGCCGCTCGGTGCGCTGGACGGGCGGGCAGATATAACCCTGAAAATGGGCATTCGCGGGGTCGACTACGCTGGCACCAGGTACGCAGGCGACCGAAGTTTCCAGCAGGACCGGGATAAGCATTCAATCTCCAGGTCACCTACGCTGCCCACACTGCCTCGAGAAACGACAGCAGCCTACGATTGCTCTCCTCGATACCGTAATGGTCCGCCCGTGTCCGAGCCTTAACGGCCAATGCCTCACGAGGCCCGATGTCCGTCAATAGCCGTTCCATCGCATCTGCCATCGCACGGATATCGCCCACCGGCACGAGAGTGCCTGCTTTCCCACCATCGAGAATCTCGCGCGGTCCGGTTGGGCAATCGGTCGCAACGATTGCCTTGCCGATTGCCAACGCTTCCAGCAACACCATCGGCATTCCTTCGTATTTAGAACTCAGGACCAGTAACGAGGCGCGCGCTACGATAGGGTGTGGATTGTCCTGATGGCCCACGAAATGCACCCGTTCAGGTACGTCCAGTTCGCGCGCGAGGCTCTGAAGTTCCTCGAGATATTCGCCGTTTCCGACGATAACAAGGTGCTCCTCAACGGCACCACGCCGCGCCAGTTCGGCATACGCGCGCAATAGCGTTCGATGATCTTTCTGAACTTCATCGAGGCGCGCGACGGAAACGATGTAGGGTGCGCCATTGGGTGTCAACTGAATGTCGTCGTGGCACGCTGAGGCGCGCTCGCGGATCGATTCGATATCGATGGCGTTCGGCAAGACAATTACTCTCTCCAGCTTGCCCTCGAAAATCCGCGCCGCCTCGTCAGCCATATGTTGGTTCAGCGCGGCAACGCCGTGATAGCGCCGGTACTGGGGTAGCAGACGCTGGATCTTGCGGGGCCTGCCGCCGAGACGCGCGTCGAAGCTGAAGTGATTGACGCCCAGCCACGCAACGTCGAAGCGGCCGGACAGCCGACGCAAAGACATGTCGAAATCGACGATAACGTCCACGCCATGCGCAAGCTGCGCCGCCCGCTTTGCCACATGCGGCCGAACCGCCAATGTGTTGTGGACGTCACGCGCGATGCGCCCCAATTTGCTGAGACGCCGCTCGTATCGCTTCGACTGGAAATACTTGAGCCACGGACGATCCACAAGGATCTCCACGTCCACATCGGGCGGAATCAGCATGCGAAAGCGATTTTCCCATGCCGGCGACGTGTGCATCACAGACAGCGAGACTTTGAAGCGGGTTCGATCAAGAATCCTCAGCCACTGGATCAGCGAAGATTCAATACCGCCGTCGTTGAAATCCGTGACGTGGAAAAGGACACGGATACGTCCGTCGTTTTTCGATTGAGACTTGTTATTGAACATAAACTTTTGTTTCTTAAGGTTCTCGGAACGGAGGCCCGTACCCGAGCCTCCGCCAAGCGTCGCGTTGGCTGAGGTCTCCGCGCCAGTTGCGGATTTCCCCTGCAACTGGGCGTTGTTGCATAAATCAGTCTGTCGAACGAACTGACGTATACGCGCAACAGCGCTTGCGGTGTTCGACGCAGCGTACACCCTCTGACGGACGACCGCTTACTCGGCCTTCGCGGAACTCGCCGAATCGGTTTGAGCCGTCGGCGCGGAAGCCTCTTTCGGCGGAGCTTCTTCCTTGATCTCATAGGACGGGTCGCGCACCCAACGGCTCAGGTCCTTGCTGATCACAATGGTCGTGCGATCCAGAATCGAACAACTTCCTTTGAACGCACCCCACATGCCGCCGACCGACCAGCGGTTGATCTTGGTGTGACGGATGACCTTGCCGTCTTCAATCAGATCCGCACTCACAGTCGTAGCCTTGGGGCCGCTCCACGCGCCGCCGCCGACGCCCAGTACGTGGGTGATCTGCAATCTGAGAATCTTTGCGCCGCCCGCGTCGGCTTGCGATGCGATGGTGCCGTCGCCGGTTCTGTTGATCTTGCGGAGCACCTCGCCGACGTGGTTCGTGAGCATGTCTTCGATGTGACATTCGTTTTTGATCTGGTCGACGACGCTGGCGTCCGGTGCGTAGGTGACTGGGGTTTCCAGTAGAACCGGACTGGCGGCGAAGGCCGAGGTCGTTGAGAGGCAGAGAGCGGTGAGGAGAAGTTTTTTCATAGCGTGAAGTCTTCTAGTGTTGTGGTTTGGTGTGGAATTTCGGTTTGTGTGGTGGGATCGAATGCATCAAGCGCTTCAAGTGACACGAAGGCTATCGCTCCATGACGTCGCCCGCCCCATGCATCCGTGCGTACTTCATTCGAAGCTGAAGCGGAGGTCCTTGACAATCTGTTCGTTACCCCACTTGAACGAACAAACGCGAGCCACCTCGACCCTGACCGTTTTTGATCCCGTGGTCTGCTTTTCACTGACAGGCACGCATCCGCCCTGAATGGTCACAATTGGGGTGCCTTGGTTCGACAGCGGGAATTCGATGCCCGCGTCCTCGGGAATCGTGTGGGTGAGCGAGACATTTTCAATGTAGTCGTCGGGCGCGGAAAGAATCACGGCGTTGTCGACTGATAGCGTGTAGTAGTCGTGCTGAAACGGCACCTCAGTGATACAGATCTTCGAGGTGTGCTGACCAATAGTTTGTGTCTGGCATTTGGGCGCTGCAGCGAATGCTGGTAGCGCGCCAAGCAGGAGGGAGAGAGCAAAGAGGTTTTTCATATAAGCTTGGTTTTCAGGAAAATGGTGAAGTACGTCCAGCGAAGACGGTTCGTACCGCCGGTGTTCTGCTGAATCAGGTCTTGCAGCGCCCGCGAAGGCGTCGCGAGCATCGACGGATCCTGCACAAGATAGTTACCCAAACTGTCGCTTACCGTCTTCATGCCGGTCGTGTCGTAGACCGCGGTGGCCGGGGTGTTCGCGTTCAACGGCACCACGATTCCCGTCGCGACAATCTCTCCGTACTGGCTGTTGTTGGCCGCACGCATCGCGCTCTCAATCTGACCCGCTGTAATCGGCGATTCATCTGGGTTCGTGATACCTTGAGCTGCCGCATTCGCGGCTATCTGTTGTGCCTTGGTCTTTTCTTGTGGGTGCAACTGCCGGGTATACAGGTTCGACCGGCGTTTACTGAGCGTCCAGTTGAAAAACTGGAAAATCGTCAGGAAAAACGTTCTTCTCTGGAACGATGTGCAGGATCATCAGCTTCGCTATTTCCGCTTCTTCTTCTCGGGTTAATGCTACAAGACGGACATTGCAATTTGTGCCGCCGACCGATTTGTTGGCCGCTAAGGTGACGAAAATGTCCTCGCCGCCACGCCACCACTGAATCCCCAGCGGCAATTTTTCTTCTTGAATGGTCTGCAGAGAATCGGCGTCGATCTGACGACACTCCCCTTCGCCATTCCAAACATGACACATCCCCGACTGAGGATTCTTCATTGAGAAATTTCGCTGATCGAACAAATGCTTCAACTTCTCAAGCAATTGCGTTGCAGATCCATTTGTCCAAGCTGTGTAGGTAAAGGAAGCCATATCGTTCAGTTAAGGAATTGGTTTCACAAAATTCGAACCGAGTACTTTTGTTGCGGCATTGATAACTGACTGCGGTGTGCCTTCCGCGTAGTAGAAGTAAGCGTCGCAAAGCTGTTCGCCGCCTTGATCGTGCCGCTGTTGGTGACCGTTTGCGCGTTCTGCAGATCGATGTTCGTCGCCGCGATAACCGGGCCGTTATACGTATTGTTCGAAACCCCAACGACGGTCGGCGCGATATTGACGGTTTGATGGCCATTTGCAGCGGTTGAAATCTTGATTGCCGTTCCACCGTCGACCGATATGCCAAATGCATATATACCGCACGGCACGGCAATAAGCGCGGCGACAATCAACCTGATATGAAATTGACGCAGACGCAGGCTCCCGTGGCCTGCGCTGCTTCCCCGTGTGCGGCTAGACATTCCTGTTTTCACGCAACTGTTCGTTGCGGGTTCTCTTGGTCGATTCGTTCAATACGCGCGACTTCTGCGGTCGCAGAATTCGTAAGACGAATGTAAGCGCTCGATTTGTACCGTCTGTTCGTGGCGGCGGGAGGGGTGCAATCTGAT
>NZ_JALOCP010000075.1:0-16541 GCF_030511745.1 Paraburkholderia sp. SECH4 | reverse complement strand
GAACCCCTGTTCTCCGACGCATCTGACAATCCGGTGTGCTTTAACTAGCGCTTACGGAAGAAGAAGCGAAGGGGTTGATAGAGGAAGAGATGATGCGGCGTGACATTCGCTACAAACAGCTTTCGCGGATGCTCGAGAATCTGGGCGTCTACGAGTCGCCAGACCAGCTCAACCGCAAAATCAATCGCAAGCGGTTCTCGGCAGCCTTCCTCATCGCCTGTCTGCGTGTCATGGGCGTGGAGAACATCGCGCTCCACCAGTTCAAACAAGGGCAAAACAAAGAGGGATAGGTGACTGATTACCCACGTCGCCAAACTCGCCCGCAGCCAGACCTGTTTCATCGCCTGCTCCCGCCGTACCCTCTCATAAAATGGGGGCCTGACCTGGCGGGCGGTCAACGCGACGAATAAAGGCTCATTCCTGGTACTGCGTGCCGGCATTGCACCGGCTTGGGTTTACCAACGTAGGCAATGGTTGGGAGATTTTCAAGCTGGATGACTACTGCCGCTCGCTAGTTGTCTGTGACATTGATGACTTTCGCCCGGGCAGCAAATACATGCTCTCTATGCCGCGGCTGTATGTTGAATCTCTGCAAGCACCTTAACCATCTGGTCGACCTTTGCCGACGGAAACAGTCCATCTGGACCCTTGGGGCTAATATCGGTAAATGGCGACTCATAGAGGCGGTCTGGCTCCATTACACCGTTCTCAGTCAGGTACTGCACCACCAGGTCGATGAACTCAATCTGGTTGGCGCTCGCCGAGGTACCCGAAATGAACTCGCTGAACGCCTCCGTGGCAGCTTCCCGGTCCAACCCAACCAGTGAGCGAATGAATATACCCAAGCCTCGGCTCTGTTCCTTGGCCTTGTCGATGATTTCCTGCGAACCACCTGCCTCAATAAGCATACGTTCGAGTTCAGCAAGGTCGGTGGGCGTCAAGGCTTGATTCCGGCGCAGGCGCTGCAGCGAAACGTGGCTTTCATGGGCCTTCAGGAACTGCCTGGCTTTGTCACGAAATTTCGCCAGATTCATGCCGGCGACTATTTCCGGTAGTTCAACCGGAGTTTCGAATCCAAGTTCGTCTGCAAAGTTCGTGTAGACGATTTTCCGTTTCACCTTCTCAATCAGCTTGACCAGCGAACGGAGCTTCTTCCGGGCTGTTTCCAGCATGGGAATCGTGACGTCGTTCCACCATTCGTCACCCGTAATCGACTGAATCAATATCATCTGCGCCTTGATGGCTGGAATGGTGTCTTGCTCTTCGAGCGTACTGGCAATGGCGCGTATCTGCTCCCTCAATCCAGTGAAGTCAGGCTTGGCCTGCAGGATGGCGAGCTGGGTTCTCAGCACCAACAGGTCGAAACGCTTGGCTTCCTCGTCCTCATCGACTAGTTCAGTGGGGAGGCCGGCCACATTTTCCGCCAGCTCGCCAAAATCGTCGCTGCCAAGCGAATGCCACGGTTCAGGTTTGGCGAATTTCTCCACCAGCCTGCGCTGCGGTCGGACGACGAAGTTGTCGAGATTCATGGCGGCCACTTGCGCATGCAGGAGGCTGCGAGTCTCGGCACTCACCTGCTGTTCGTCGTGGTCACTCACCTCCTTTCGTTCTTCGAGCTCCCCAATCAGTTGCAGTCGCGCCTTGAACAACCGGGTACCCAAGGGTTCGCTGACCGAGCCTTCCGATTGCTCAGGGTTCTCGCTGAAAAATTCGAGATTCTGGCAGTAGTCGAACAGATAGAAGAATTGTTTGTGTTCTCCGGGGGCGAACAGGTCTAGGCACAGACGGGTCCCACGCCCTACCATCTGCCAGAACTTGGTCCGCGAGCGTACGACCTTGAAGAACACAAGGTTTACGACCTCGGGCACGTCGATGCCGGTGTCTAGCATGTCGACCGAAATGGCGATATGCGGCGGCTTCTCCTTGTTCGAGAAATCCTCAATCAACGTCTGCGCATACTCGGTTTTGTAAGTCACTACACGGGCAAAATGCCCCTTGTAGTGGGGGTAGTTCGCATTGAAGCGGGTGGCGATGAACTCGGCGTGGTCGCTGTTCTTGGCGAAAATGATAGTTTTGCCAAGCCGGTCGCCGCCTGCAACCTTCTGCCCCTTGGTCATCAGGTGCACCAGAACCTTGTCCACGGTGTCAATATTGAACAGCCACTTGTTGAGCGCGGCGGCATCGACGGTGTCGGGCGTGGTGCCGTCCTCGTTCCATTCCAAGGCATCCCATTGCTCCTGCTCGTCGTCGGAAAGGTCGATGTACTTGATGCCGTCGCGCTGGAACTTCAGCGGCACAGAGACCGCCTTGGGAGGCACCAGGTATTCGTCAGCCACGGCGGCGTCGAGAGCGTATGCATCGGTCGGGACACCTGCCTCCAAGTCGAATAGACCGTACGTGTTGTGGTCAATTTCGTCCTTGGGCGTTGCAGTCAATCCAACCAGCAATGAGTCGAAGTATTCGAAGATGGTGCGGTATTTCTGATACACCGAGCGGTGAGCCTCGTCGATGATGACAAGGTCAAAATGCCCGACTCCGAAGCGGCGGTGTCCGTCACTGGCGTCATCTATCAGACCCATCATAGTGGGATATGTCGACACGAACACCCGGCCCTCCGCGTCTTTCTCCGTAACGAGATTGACCGGAGATGAGTCTGGCAAATACATCTTGAAAGCTTTCACTGCCTGATTGACAAGCGCCACGCGGTCGGCAAGGAACAATACCCGCTTGACCCAATTGGAACGCATCAACAGGTCGGCCAGCGCGATAACGGTCCGTGTCTTGCCCGCGCCGGTTGCCATCACCACCAGCGCCTTGCGCTGCCTCTCCGTCTCGAAGGATTCGCTAATTCGCCGTACTGCACGAGACTGATAGTAGCGCTCAATGATGTCCGCGTTGATAACCGCATCGGTCAACGTCTTGCGGCTCAGCCGGCGCTGAATCAGAAGTTCCAACTCCGGTTTCTTGAAAAAGCCTTGAACCGCTCGAGGTGGATAACTCACATCGTCCCACAGCCAATGCTCGTAGCCGTTGGAGTAGAAGATGATGGGGCGCTGGCCGTACATCTGTTCAAGGCAGTCTGCGTAGAGCTTGGCCTGCTGTTGTCCGACCGTGGCGTCCTTCCTGGTACGCTTGGCCTCCACCAGCGCCAACGGTTTGCCGTCATCGCCCCAAAGGACATAGTCAACATAACCTTGGCCTTCTGCGTTGGGCATGCCCGTGACTTCAATTTCGAAATTCTTCGTCTCGTTCAGCTCCCAACCCGCTTCTTTCAGCAGCAGGTCGATGAAGTAGTCGCGAGTTTCGGCTTCGGAGTAGTCGTGGGTATCGGGCTGGGTAGAGTTCGCCTTTTTGGCGGTGGCGAACTCTTCGCGCAGCTTTTTTAGTTCTTCATCGAGCGCTGCTTTGTCGGACAGCAGAGCGGAAAGCTTTTCGTCGCGCTCATGCAGTTGGGCTTCGAGCTTCTGAAGTTGGTCCAGCGTCTGCGGCGCAGCGGCAGACGCCTTCGGTAACAAATCGGGAGAGAAACGCAGGCCTGGGTCTGGCCGCGATTGCTGTCCGTAGGTGCGAGCCAGCCAGTAGCAGACGTGAAACAGTTCGCGCGTCGCCGTCAGCGCATCCGTCGGCAATACCTTGCGTGTGCTGTGGACTGCAAAGTTGCCGAGGTCCTTGATGAGCTTCGTTTTGGTGAACAGAGCATCGCCGACCACCTGCCGAAAGCTCGGTTCATGGATGAGCGCGCTTAGATGGTCCTGATACGGCAATCGGAACGACTTGTCGTGCTTATAGAGCCACGCGACCGTCAGTTCCAAGGTGCGTCGGGCGTAGAAGCACGAAGTTCGTGCATCTGCATTCACCATGCCTTCCGCTTTCACGGCGGACTCAAAAAGCAATGACCACTCGTTTCGGAGGAAAGCAAAGTTGCTCACTTAGAGTGCTCCACGGAAGGCGAGGTGCTGAAGGGAGGCGAAGAGCTCGTCGAGCTCAGCTATCGATACTTTGTATGCAGCTTTCAGTTTATCTACTACCGCTACCCGATTAGCAAACTCGCGCTGCATTGGTATGGTTGGCAAGGGAATTTCAAACTGCCGAAGCTCTGTTAGGTTGATTGTCGGCTGCGCTGCACCTCTAGCCCAACGGTCAGCTTGTCTCTTTACAAATGGAAGCTGCATCACTACGGCAAGAAACTCTGGGAGAACTTTTCTTGCATCGGGCTTCAAATGTGCCACATGACGCTGAAAAGCAAATTTTGTAAAGGTACCAATAGCTACAGCTTGTCCATATGTCGCACCGACCGTGGTGTAGAGGACGTCACCCTGCTCAACGGGGCACCGCCGATAGAGCGCCGCATGTTCTTCTTCTGAAATGAATTTATCAGTTCGGAAGTCAATCTGGCCGTTTTTAAAATTCTTCACAAAGATAAACGGCACTCCCGCACTGATGAACTTAGGCGTCAAGTGAGTTCCGTCTGTGATTCTTGACGTTACTTCAGACAAACGGACACACCTGACTCCGGTGCGGTTGTTGGACGAGTCTCCAAACATATCTATGAAAATCGCCTGCGTGAGGCTATCCAGTTGCCTCAACGCTTCCCTGCGCCTAGCTCTGAGCGTATCGGCGTGGTCCAGAATAGCGGCGATGCGGCGTTGCTCGGCGAGGCGCGGGAGAGGGACAGGAATTTTTGCTACTTCAGTCGGCCTGGCCCTCAGCAAAGAACCGCCAACCCCCGACACGGTCTGCATAAACTGCGCATGAAAGGGATTGCTTACCAAGACGTGGCGTAGATACGCTGCATTTATCCTTTCGCTACGAAAAACAATCCATTCACCTGAGGCAATTAGTCTGCGTCCTTTGTCGCTGCCTACAACCCACGACCGGCGAATGTGGGGAACGATTTTAGAGAGCAACACATCTCCCGGCCGGACAATTTGCTTTGCCGACCCAATGCTTGAGCCGGCGACAACCTCCGGCTGCCCTTTGTCAAACGCTGGGATGCTATACAAATCGAAAACTTCGTCAGGAAATTTTGCTGGGTCTACGGAGCCTGCTTTGGTGGCCATAATCTCGCTGAGAGCAATGCATGACGTCTCGCTCATCCAAGCATCCCCTTGAGCTCTTTCATCCCTGCTTGAATTTCAGCTTCCAGCTCGGCCAGACTGGCAAGAATATCCTTCGGCGATACATGGTCAATCGCCTCATGCACCACTTCCTTATAGCGGTTGATGGAAAGGTCGTAGCCATTTGAGGCGATGTCGGACCTCGGTACACAGAAACTCTGAGCAGTGCGAGCACGCTCGCGCTCCGACGTTTCTCGCCCCCTCCAACGGGAAAGCACATCTGGTAGGTTGTTTTTGGCGTGTTCAGTTTCAGTGAGGGCTTGAGAAGGCGTTACCCCGAGCTTGTCGTCCGGCAGCAACGCCTGGCGTTTGTCGTCAAGGCTCAAACCATCCGCAAGCATGTCATAGAACCAGACCTGGTCGGTGCCGCCAGAATTGGTCTTGGTAAAAATCAGGATAGCAGTGGATACGCCGGCATATGGCTTGAACGCGCCGGAGGGCAGGGAGATGACCGCATCCAGCTTCTGTTCCTCGACAATCACGCGGCGCAATTCCTTGTGTGCCTTGGACGAACCGAACAGCACCCCGTCCGGCACGATGACTGCCGCTCGGCCACCAGGCTTCAGCAGGCGCAGGAACAAGGCAAGGAACAGGAGTTCTGTCTTTTTGGTCTTTACGATGGCCAGCAGGTCGTTGGCGGTGTTCTCATAGTCCAATGACCCGGCGAACGGTGGGTTGGCGAGGATAAGGGAATATTTTTCGTCGTCACCGACATGGTCCTGCGCAAGCGAGTCCTTGTACCGGATATCTGGGCTCTCGACGCCGTGCAGGAGCATGTTCATGCTGCCAATACGCAGCATCGTGTTATCAAAGTCATAGCCGTGAAACATCCCACGGTGGAAATGTTCGCGAGTTCGCGCATGACGCAGAATTTCCGGGTGCTTTTCACGCAGATATTCACCGGCGGCAACTAGGAAGCCACAGGTGCCGCTGGCCGGGTCGCAGATGATGTCCTTTGCGTTCGGTGCGGTCAACTCCACCATGAGCTGAATAATGTGGCGTGGGGTACGAAATTGGCCGTTCTGCCCGGCGCTGGCAATCTTGCTCAACATGTATTCGTAGAGGTCGCCTTTGGTATCGCGGTCCTCCATCGGTACGTGGTCCAGCATATCTACCACTTTCGCCAGCAAGCCTGGAGTGGGGACAGTGAACCGCGCATCCTTCATGTGGTGCGTGTAGGTGGAGCCATCGCCCCCCATGCTGCGCAGGAACGGAAAGACATGCTCTCCGACCACGGCAAACATTTCCGCCGGGGCGAGATTCTTAAAGCGTGACCAGCGGAAGTCGTTGTAATCCCGGCCCTTGGCGTCACGGCCCACCGGGAAGATACGACGTTCAATCGGCTTGCCCAAGCGCACGGCTTTGTTTTCTTCGAGGGTATGCAGGTCGTCCAGACGACGCAGGAAGAGTAAATAGGTGATTTGCTCCATCACCTCAAGAGGATTGGAGATGCCGCCGGACCAGAACGAATTCCATATGGCATCAATTTGACTACGCAGTTCACCTGTCAGCATGTCGGGTCGCAGTGTTTGATACTAGCGGCAAGGTGCCGCGAGGAGTGGCATGAAAACAAGCTCGGACGACGGTTGTCGCAATATGTCGAGCGACACCGTTGGCCAAATCGCGATATTCATTATGAGCGAAGCTCTCGTGAAGAACGGCTCGGGAGGCCTTGGCAATCAGGACGCGACGCTCCTGAGCCCTCAGTCCGTCCAAGTGCCACATTTTTCACAAGAAACGGAAATCATGCAATTTTACCCGGGCTTGAATCGTGCGCGGATTGCGTGACGTGGTCACAACGTGAAAGTTGCCTTCAAGGCCGCTTCGGGTGACTGCTACTCCCTGCGCTTACGGAGAAAACAGCTATTTTTTTGATTGACGTAAACGCCTGTTTTCCAAGTGTTAGTCCCGTCGACCGGTAGTCACCAACAATATCTTCCGCTTCGGAAGGCGTACCCAGCTCTGGTGTTTCGTCGTCAACCTCCGCAACCGACAGCATGTCTTTGTCAGGCACGGAGGCGACTGACTGCCACAAAGCTTCGCGCCGATTGCCGGCAAGCGACGAAAGCGCGTTCGCCGCGGCAAGCACCTGCAGGTCATGACGGTCCAGTTGGCCGTGTCACCCAGTCTGATGATGGCGCGCACCGAGACAGCGCCATTTGTGCCGGTTGATGTAACTCGTTGCCGGTGGGGCTACTGATGGGCCTTTCGACTGCGTTTTTGCGCGGTGGATACTCTCGATGTCTCGTCCACAATGAGAAGGCATCGTTATACCTCTAGGCGCGCAGGCTTTGTCGCGGCAGTCGAGCGGTGATGATGCCGCCAATTGCGCCACCGAGATGGCTTTGCCACGACACGCCCGGATAGAGGGGCAACACGCCGAACAGCATGCTCAGTCCGTAGCTGCTTGCCACGAACAGGGCGACGAGCATCGGGAGGATGCCTCGCGTGTAGAAGCTGCATGCGACGAGATATCCGGCGTATCCGAACACCACGCCGCTCGCGCCGATGTGCACAGAATTAGGCGCCCCCAGCAGCCATGCACAAAATCCTGCGCCGAGGATGGCGCCGACGGTTGCCTGCCAAAAATTTGCGATGCGCGGCCACATCGTGAACCAGCCGAGCACCAGCAATCCGCCCGTGTTGGCCGCAATGTGGCAGAGCCCAGCGTGCAGCCACGGCGCGAACAGGATGCCCTGCAGGCCGCCCAGCGTGCGAGGAACAACGCCGTGACGGTTCAGATGCAGGAAAGGCATCGAAATCGACAGAAAGAATACCGCCCACATCGAACCGACGAGAAGGGCGAGCAGTGCAACCCGGGCCTCGAGCTGGTCGACGAAAGAACCAGCGACTCGCGATGAGGCGGTTAAAACACCGGGTTGCGACATGTCCGATTCTCCAGGGGGTGGTATCGGCGGGTAATCGGCAACTACGTCGGCGGGCCTCACAGCCGACACTTTACCGTGCCCCACGGCTGGTGCGACCTAAAGTGCTCCGGCGTGGTTTGCCGGTGCCAAAGACCGGAGGAAGTTTTTGATTGATGGCTTTACCGACCAAACCACTCGCGCGGAATGAGACCGTCCCCCTTGCTCTTCCACGCGGCAACTGGATTCATGTGCTTCACTTCACCCCAAATCGACTTGTCCGCGTGCTCAACGACAATGATTTGGTATTGGAATTTTGCACGCTCGATTCCTCGTGACAACGCTTTGAAGATGTTCCGTGTGTCGGTGATGTCCGCATCTCTGGTGCCACGCAAGCCTTCGGCTTGCCATTCGTGTCCGTCGAGCTGATTTTCACCGGAACTCGCGCTTGGGAAGAAGACTTGGCTCGGCTGGTCAATTGCGAGGAAGCTGAAAACCGGACCATTAACACGCTCTGGTTCCGTGAAGTACTCGTGCAGAGCAAGGAATGTCGACACATGGTACGCCATCCAATTTGCACCGCTCCCAATCTCCCAGAGGAAGTCCTTCCGGCCGCCTTTCACTTTGGAGAAGCTTAACGTCAGCTCCTGCTGGTCGAGTTCAATGACTCCTTTCGACGTGAGTTCAAACCATTTCGCGTATCCTCGGATGAGTTCATCCAGTTGCTCTGCGACCTGCGCTTCACGTTGCTCGCGACCGCAGTTCTGGAAATATCCCTCCAGTTGAGCAAGCTTCTCCTCAATATCACGAATACGCTCCCCTAAGTCGTCGTCACCATCCAGCGTCGCCAAGGCCCTAAGAAGAGCCTGCAATTTTCCGAGCAGCACATACGCTCGTCCCAACGATTCCATCGGCAGCGCCGCTTTGGGCTCAAAGCTCAGCCTGTACATTCGCGCGATGTGGAGTTCGTCTTCCGCGTCGGAGAGGCTTTTGTCGAGGGCTGCCAACTGCCTGTCAACAATCGGCCCTTCGAGAAGCGCTGCTGAGAGTCGAGTCACGTCATCAAGCCTTTCCTCAAGACCATTTAATACATCATGGTTGTGATTGCTCGCTGAGCCACAGACCACACACGTCTGGTCTCGAACCAAGCTGCGCTGGAGCCAGTCGAGGTTCACTACTCGAATCACCTCCTCCTCCACTGCGCTCGACAGCTTTTTCGCCCGGTCTGACAGCCCTTGGTAGTCACGCAGCTCCTGCACCAGGTCATCGACCTTTCTCTGAGCCTTCTCCTCCTGCTCCGTCGCGTCCCTGAATAGCTGGTTTGAAAATCCGTATTGCGGCGCTCTGAGGCGCTGCGCGAGACGCCCTTCGACGTATGAGCCGTTCAATGCTTTCAGAGAAAGAACGCAGGCTTCAAGGGACATACCGTCACGGTCATCTGCTAATCCCAGCTCGACCGACTCGTTCCATAGCGTCCTGACTTCAACTTGCCACGATGCGAACGCAATCTCACGAGACTGCTGCACTTTATGAAGGGTTTCGAGATTCTTCATGAGACGCGTACGCTCACGCGCCTTCTGCAGATACGCCGCATCGACAATGCCGAGTGCGTACGGCAAGACGCGCTTGAGCTTGTCCTTATGTTCGTACGAGTCGGTCTTGTAGAACAGGACATTTGGGTTGGCGACAATATGCTGCGGAAGGAAGTTGAACGCGGCCAAGTCTCGATAGGATGGCCGATTCTCCGCGTTTTCAGCGTCCTCATCGTCGACCAGTGACATGTTGGTAACGCGCGCAATCCTGTTGAACGCGTCCTTGTATTGACTGTGCGTGTGCGTCGCTTCGATGCGAGTTGGTATGGGCGCATCAGGCCTATCCAACGTTAAGAAGAAGAACTCACCGCTCCCAAAACTACTTGGTGGTGTACGACGTCCAATCAGAACCCATGTGTCACGAATTCTCACCTTGAGGCCGAACCAATCAGTCTTCTGACGGATTTCGCCAACGGGAATAGTGCATCGCTTGGACCCAAGACAGTAATCAATGATGGCAATAATGGACGACTTACCCGTTCGACTGCGTCCGTGGATAACATTGACCTTGTCTTCCGCGAACTCGAGCGTTCGAATCTTGAAGCGTTGATTTTTAGGCCAAAGAATCAGCTCTGAAATGAAAAATTGCATATCAATGAAGGCCGAGTATTGCGAAGAGTTCTGCTGTGGTGACGTCCTTGAACCAGTTCGCGAGGCGTAGCACGGTTCCTGACATCTCGCTATCGATGCTCGTTGGACTACTTCCCGGTGGCCACCGTGGAGGGCGAAATGCGAACCCCCTCTCGTCTCCATCGAAGCGCTTGACAAGAAGACCGGTCGCGCAGGCGATATTGAGCCCCTGCGACGACACAGCGGCGTGGGCCGCAACCCTATCAGCGAGACGCTCGGTGATACGAGGTTCATCGGCGATGACTGAATGCATCGGCGTCGCGAAGTTTCGATTGCAGATGCCTCGGCGGCTCGCCCCGTGCCAAATGAGGGGTAGGACGAGCAGCAGCTTCTCAAAGGAGGGATGGCGCGCGTTATCACTGCGGGCCTGATATTCCTTGGTAAAGCTCACCAAAAGGAAGCATGCTAGTGCACTGTTGTGGATGAGCGAGCGGTCGGCATAGCCTGGCATCAGGATTCCCCCTCTTTGCCAGAGTCCTTCTCGGCACCGTATGCTGGATGCCAATAGACAAAATAGCGGTCGTCCGGCTTATTTGCCATTTGATGATAGTGTCCGTGCGTGAAGTAAGAGTTGCCAGTTTCGTACCGTCCAAGCGCGGCTTTGAAGTTCTCGTCCAAAGTTTTCGTGAGCGTTAGCACGCCGACTTTTTCTGGCGTGCTGTCCTGTCGCGTCATCAGTTCCATCTCGGCATTGTCGCGGCAGTCTTGCCATCGCTGGTGAAGCTTGTCCTCGCGCGCCTCCCAGTCGACCTGATTGAAACCCTCCTTCTCGAGCCGGACGCGCTCGGCATAGAAGGCCCAGTATTTTCCTAAATGTCGGTCAATGATTCGCGCCGGAATATCGAGACGAGAGAGTTGCTTCAGGAAGAAGAATTCACGGCCACCTTGGGCGACCAGATTCTTGAAATCAACGTGTACCATCGGACGGTCTAGGTACTTATAGAGAAATCTGCGGTCCCGCTCATTGTGGAGATGGTCCCTAAATACCTGCGGAGACAACCAAACGGTCTCCCCGTCCGCCCAGGACTGGCGGCACGTATCGACAGCCATGCCGAGAAGGTATCGGTAGATTTCTTCACCCTGCTGGACAAGCGCGGATGCCAATTGGAAACGCTCAATGGTCGCTTCCCGTGGTTGAAAGACTGAACTGGTCCCGCCGTTGTCCAGTAATTCAAGCCCACGAACGAGGTAGCTCAAATCATCGTCATCGTGTTTGAGAACTGCTTCTGCCTCTGACTTCGCCGACGAGCTTTTCTTCGCCGACGACTTCGCTTTGGTCGCAGATTTTGCTTTCCCTGTGGGCTTCTCTGTCGACGCGTCCGGTTCCTTCGCCACGATGACCTGTGCCTGGGCGCGCAGCGCGGATACAGCGGCGGCTATTTCCGCGTCAGTCTTCGCATCTGAAAACATGCGCGCCAAGGCGTTCTCGGGAACGCTCGCATTTGTGACCAGGCAAAATCGCACTTCGACGTACTTTTCTCGAAGCACTTTGACATGGCTCAACCAAACGCGAAGCGTGTGCCAAAGCTTATAGCTGCTGTCCTGAAAAGGATGGCCTGCGGATTGGACTGTGTTCGCATCCTGCTCAAGCCGCGCAGCCACTGTGCCATCGGCGCTCCACGTCAATTCCGCCACGTCATCGAGCGTCTCGATGCCGACCAAGGTCCGCTTCGCGTGGCCCGAGAACAGCGAATACAGTGCGCGCTCAAACTGGAACGTGAAGGCGACGATGGTCGGCGCCGCATTGGTATTGATTGGCTTTTCTACTTCTGGTTTTTGGTCTCGCTCGTTCATACGCTTTCCCGATGGGACTCTGTAGTCTCCCTCAAATCGGCGACCCCGGAAATACTGTATAAATCAACAGTTCATAGGCTAGTCGCTGCGGGTACCCGCGGTCGTTCATATGGTGGCCAGACCATTCCATGCGAATTGAATAGGTCCGCGCGAACAGGCCATCACTCCAGCACCCCGTATATTGAGCAAATGGGCCGGACGATGAGCATCTGCCTAAAGAGGTGGAATTGAGCCGCCGTAATACAGTGGTCAGGTCCTTGGTGTCATCGAGGACCTGCAAGCCCAAGAGACGCTAGCGCTATACCTGTGGCAGTACCGTGGCAGACGTAGCCGCTACGAACGCACGGGATACCTGTGCGCCACTGGCAAGACGCGTCGTACAATATTCGCGAATGAAGTTCCTGGTTTACGCCGATGCCGCGGGCATTTGCCGCTATGAACTGTCGCAGGATGCGTGCTGCATGCGGGAAATCCACCGCAGCGTAACGTGCAAAACGCTGCTTGCGGCCTGAGAGAAAGACTACATCCGCATATTTGGTTTTCACGACCAAAAAAGCGTGAGGAAATGAGGGGGCGAGGGTATGTCGCAGGTACCGAGAGTGATGTCACCGATTCGAGCGTGGCTGACGGAATTTCTGTTCATTCGGGACGTTTTCAGGGAACCACCTGGCTTGCCGTTATACCGCTATCAGGTCACGCCTGGCGAGTATCGCGAGCTTGAGCAAATCCTGCGCGACCACCGAATGCATGCCATCCACCAAACGTACGGCCTTTCTTGGGCAGGAGCATTTTGCCTGTTTGTGGCCGAAAGTTTTCGGCGTGAGTACGACGCGAAAGACGGCGGATGGGCGTGGGCCCGTTTCGAAAACCGTCTCAACTGCAAGTTCACGCCTCAGCAGCACGGCGAACTGGTGCGACAGGGGCTCATTCACTACTGGAAACGCCCGATTCGACAATACCTGAATGGCAGAGATAACCTCCTCGGCTCCCTATTCACGGAGGGCGGACTCCCATGGCCACTGGTGCAAAGCGACTCCCATGGTTTTGGCCGCGTGGTTCGAAAGGGCCTCAAGTATTATTACCGGACGGAAGGCGGACTGCGCACGACTGCCGATGTGCTGGCTGACTTCGAGCAAGAGCTTCCACAGACCTTCCGCACACTTGAGACGCGGCAACTGCTCGCCGGTATTGTCGAGCAGCTGATGTTTCTGGCCACGCAATATGAGCTCCGTGGAAAAACCGACCCCGCGCAATATCTGGACGAGGTCACCCCGCACTGGTGGCGGGATTTTCCGCTGCCTCTGGACGAGGACAACGCACGCCGCCTGATTAGCGAGTGGCTCCGCGACGCGAGCCGTCGCCGGGCCGAACGCGAGGCTGAGCGCGCAGAGGTTGGAGCATTCTCGTGTGCCCACCGCCTAGTCGAACAGCCGCATGGTTGGCGCATCCGCACCGAGGTGACAATTCCGTGCGATGCGCAGTTCCTTGTCGATTCACTTGTCGCCAATACGACACGCTACGAACTGGCCTTTTTCGAGGGCGACCGGCTCCTTGCAAGGGCCGGCACGGCGTATGGCCACCAAAGCGGTGGCCAGCCTGGGCTGTCGGTACGCTTCCTTCGCACCCAGATATCAATTGACCGCTCGCGGCCGTGTGACGAACTCACGCTGCGGCTGCTAGCAAACGGCCGGTCCGCCTACACTGTTCGCTTTGAGCAAGGCGCGCTCGACGAGCAGGAACTTCCCCTTGTTTTCGAATGCAGGGGCGATGAATGGTGGTTCATCGCCAGCGCGTCGTGTTCAACCACCAGCGGCCGCGTCCGCGTACATCTTCCGGAGCGATTCAGTTATTCGTGCGATGGCACGGTCAGCGTTCAAAAGTGTGCAGATAACACTCTCTGGCTCGAAACATCCGATAGCCTGCAGCTCACTTCGGACACGGGCGACTGCTACACAATTCGGTTGAGGACCACCCAGCAGCAAACCAGCCAGCTGGCCCTGAAAGGCAACGTGGCGCATTTTGTGTCGGTGCCACAGGTGGTGTACCTCGGCTGGCCCAGACTGGACACATCTATCGATGCTGGGGAATCCCAAGCGCGAATCCTGGAGGTTGCGAATCGTCGGCCGCTCACACGAGTAAATGGCGGCGAACCGTTGGGTGGTATCCGTTATATCGCGAGAACTGGGCTCGGTGAGGTTTTGCTCCAGCGACGCTTTGGTGTCGTTCCCGCCGGTTTCGCGATACAGGCTTTTCCCGCGTCACCCAGTAAGCCCGCCCGCCTTGTATTGAAGAACGCGCGGCCGCTCGACCTACAGGTCATTGACAGCACAATCAAAAGCCGGGTTGAGGTAGTCGACCAAGACACTACAATCACGCTGGAACCATTGGGCAATGACCCACCGTCGTTCCTGACACTTGAAACTCGAGGGCGCACAAATCCCGGAAGTGACCCGATTCAATTCAGGCTGGCGTACCCCTACCAGGGCGCCCGGCTACTGGGTTCAGACGGTACAGCAATTTCTCAGCACAACTTCACCCTTACAGAGCTTCTGGGCCTTCGCGTTGCACTGGCAACGTCGGCGTCGAATGGCACGGAATTCTGCCTGCGCCTCGAACTGGCAAGCCGTGAAGGTCGATGTGCCCGCCACTATTTTGTCCGGGCAGGCAACACGCCGGCGCTGCTCAGTCTCTTCAGCTATCAGGCTGACATGCTTCAGATGCTCGGCGCGGTCGACGACCAGGATGCCTATCTGCGCGTCACGGTGGAGACGAATCAGCCACTCCTGCGCTTCGACGTCCGGCGCTATAACGGGGCTGTTCGATGGGAAGACAAGGACACGTTTAGCCTGACGAACCCTTCCGGGGGCTCGCTGCATACGGAGGTGGCCGTCGAGGCCATGCTCCTCACCGACCCGAAACAAGCGAGCGTCGAAATTCCCGAAATGACCAGTGAAGGGGCCGGTACCGGCCGATTTCGGACGGTTCTATCGATGCGCCGCGACGGACCATGGCTCATCTACCCCGCCACCGGTTCATCAACGCAGTTTCGCCCCGTACTCTACGTACCTGAACAATCGTCCGGCGCCGACATACCAGCCGAAATCCGTTCGCTCCACACCGCAGCGCGTGTCTTTCATCCCATCAGCCAGCCAGATGTCATTAATCGGCAGATTGCCGATATGGCAACGGACCTAGACCACAGCGGCTGGCAGTATCTCGCCGACCTACGGCAGCACTTCCGTCATCTTCCCCTCTCCGTGTTCGAATCGTGGCTGGCACTGTCACGTAACCCGGCAGCACTCGCAACTGCTGTATTCCGGCTTGAGTTCGACGAAGCATTCTGTGAACGCATCCGTGATGAGCTTGCGGTGATATGGGAATGCATCCCGCTGCCGGGTTGGGCAACCGCCTACGCCCGGTTTCGCGAGTGGCTCGTTCGGCAAGGTGTTCCCGAGGTTCTGTTGATTAGTTTGCTCAAGAATCGCCGGGCCATGCTCCCTGCTGTGGTGTCGGGTTTCAAGGAAGTCGGCAACTATCTGGAGACCGCTGACCCCACCAGCCTGCCCAAGCTTCCCGTCGAAATCATCCTGCCGGGCTGGTACCAGCAATTGCGCCGTACGCACGAGGGCAACAATCGCTGGCCAACTGACCTGGGGTTTCCGCTCAAAGAATGGATAAGGAAGCAGCCACTACCAAACCAGATAAACAACCTGTCAATGGTCGAATTTTCTGACGCCGTGACCTACCTGCCGATATTCATGGCCTATGTTACGGCCGGAATGGCACATATCGAAGACCTCAAGGAGAGGCGTTCCTATGTGAAGTTCGTCATCAAGATGGTGTCCGACTTTGACCGGAGCAGCTGGTATACCCCAGTTCACGGAATGATGGTCTCCTATCTACTCGCATCGGCACCAGCCCGAGGAAGCGAATGAAATACTTTACCAACCTGATTGAACAAAGTCTGAGTCGTACCCGGGAAGCCACATTGAGCGTTCTCGGTATCAACGACGAGAATCTGCGACGCCATCTTGGCACTCAGATGAACGGCGAGCTTGGCTCCGACGGGTGCTTTCTGGCACCGCCCGTTTTCGAACATACCTTTGGATGGCAGGAAGCCGAGGAGACAACGCTGAATGACCTGAGGGGTAACCTGCTGTCAGCAAGGCTGCTCGATACGCTCCACACTGCAGAGGGTACCTACCGATTCGCAGCGAACACGCATCCTTACGTGCATCAGCTGAAGGCATGGGAAACACTTCTGGCACCCACACCAAAATCTGCAGTTATCACGAGCGGGACTGGCTCCGGAAAGACGGAGTGCTTCATGGTTCCCATACTTGAGGACTTGGTCCGTGAGCGTGCAAAGATAGGACAGTCACTCGTTGGCGTACGTGCGCTTTTCCTCTACCCACTTAACGCCCTTATCAATTCGCAGCGCGAACGCCTCCACGCCTGGACGCGGCCATTCGGCTCAGACATCCGCTTTTGTGAACGGCTGTGAGAAGCCGACACTAAACGGCGGCGTCAATCAGAGATACGAA
>NZ_JALOCP010000074.1:0-16883 GCF_030511745.1 Paraburkholderia sp. SECH4 | reverse complement strand
TAGACCACTAACAATTCAAGGAAAGGCACCAAAGCCAGATCAAGGAAAGGCCAAAGCCCTAAGAAAACTGACAAAAGCGCCGCGCAGGCAAAAACCACCCCTAAATCCTCTCACCGGCAGCGCCGCTTATAATCGAGCATTCTTTGCATCCACCAGCAGACGGACAGAAATGAGCGAGACCCCGAGCGACCCCACCTCCACACTTGCCAAAAGCTTCGAGCCCCACACCATCGAGGCCCACTGGGGCCCCGAATGGGAAAAGCGCGCCTACGCGGCGCCCACCTTCGACGAAAACAAGAAAGACTTCTCGATCCAGTTGCCGCCGCCGAACGTCACCGGCACCCTGCATATGGGCCATGCGTTCAACCAGACGATCATGGACGGCCTCACCCGCTATCACCGCATGCTCGGTGAAAACACCCTCTGGGTGCCGGGAACGGACCACGCAGGCATCGCCACGCAAATCGTCGTCGAACGGCAACTGGATGCGAAAGGCGTCTCCCGTCATGACCTCGGCCGCGAAAAATTCACCGAACGCGTCTGGGAATGGAAGCAGGAATCCGGCTCGACCATCACGAATCAGGTGCGCCGCCTAGGCGCGTCGATCGACTGGTCGCGCGAATACTTCACGATGGACGACAAAATGTCGGCCGCCGTGCGCGACGTGTTCGTACGCCTGTATGAACAAGGCCTGATCTACCGCGGCAAGCGCCTCGTGAACTGGGATCCGGTGCTGCTCACCGCGGTCTCCGACCTCGAAGTGGTCAGCGAAGAAGAAAACGGCCACCTCTGGCACATCCAGTATCCGCTCACGGACGGCTCGGGCCATCTGACGGTCGCCACCACGCGCCCGGAAACCATGCTCGGCGATACCGCCGTGATGGTCCATCCGGAAGACGAACGCTATGCGCATCTGATCGGCAAAACGGTCACGCTGCCGCTCTCCGGCCGCGAAGTCCCGATCATCGCCGACGACTACGTCGACCGCGAATTCGGCACCGGCGTGGTCAAGGTCACGCCCGCGCACGATTTCAACGACTATCAGGTCGGCCTGCGCCACAAGCTGCCGATGATCGAGATCCTCACGCTCGACGCGAAAATCAACGACAACGCGCCGGAAACCTACCGCGGTCTGGATCGTTTCGAAGCCCGCAAGCAGGTGGTGATGGATCTCGAAGCGCTCAGCGCACTCGAATCGGTCAAGCCGCACAAGCTGATGGTGCCGCGCGGCGACCGCACGGGCGTCGTGATCGAGCCGATGCTGACGGACCAATGGTTCGTCGCCATGAGCAAGCCGGCGCCGGAAGGCACCTTCAATCCGGGCAAGTCGATCGCGGAAACGGCGCTCGACGTGGTTCGCAGCGGCGAAATCAAGTTCGTGCCGGAAAACTGGTCCACCACGTATTACCAGTGGCTCGAAAACATCCAGGACTGGTGTATCTCGCGCCAACTCTGGTGGGGCCATCAGATCCCGGCGTGGTACGGCGAAAACGGTGAAATCTTCGTCGCCAACACCGAAGAAGGCGCGCGCGAGAAGGCCGCAGAAGCCGGTTACACGGGCCCGCTCAAGCGCGACGATGATGTGCTCGACACGTGGTTCTCGTCGGCGCTGGTGCCGTTCTCGTCGCTCGGCTGGCCCGCCGAGACGCCGGAGTTGAAGCACTTCATGCCTTCGTCGGTGCTGGTCACCGGTTTCGACATCATCTTCTTCTGGGTCGCGCGCATGGTCATGATGACCACGCACTTCACCGGTAAGGTGCCGTTCGACACGGTCTACGTGCACGGTCTCGTGCGCGACGCCGAAGGCCAGAAGATGTCGAAGAGCAAGGGCAATACGCTCGACCCGATCGATATCGTCGACGGCATCGACCTGGACGCGCTGGTCGCCAAGCGCACCACCGGCCTGATGAATCCGAAGCAGGCTGCGTCGATCGAAAAGAAAACCCGCAAGGAATTCCCGGACGGCATTCCGGCGTTCGGCACCGACGCGCTGCGCTTCACGATGGCGTCGATGGCCACGCTCGGCCGCAACGTCAACTTCGATCTCGCGCGCTGCGAAGGCTATCGCAACTTCTGCAACAAGCTGTGGAATGCCACCCGCTTTGTGCTGATGAATTGCGAAGGCCACGATTGCGGTTTCGGCAAGCCGGAGCAATGCGGCGAATGCGGTCCGGACGGCCACCTGAATTTTTCGGCGGCCGACCGCTGGATCGTTTCGCGTCTACAACGTGTGGAAGCGGAAATCGCCAAGGGTTTCGCCGACTATCGTTTTGACAATGTGGCCAACGCCCTATACAAGTTCGTATGGGACGAATACTGTGACTGGTATCTCGAACTCGCCAAGGTTCAGATCCAGACGGGTCAGCCGAACCAGCAGCGCGCAACGCGCCGCACGCTGCTGCGCGTACTCGAGACGGTGTTGCGCCTCGCGCATCCGGTGATTCCGTTCATCACTGAAGCGCTGTGGCAAAAAGTTGCACCGTTGGCCGGACGTTATCCCGAAGGCAAAGCCGAGGGCGAAGCGTCCATCATGGTGCAACCCTACCCCGTTGCGGAGCCGTCGAAGATCGACGAAGACGCGGAGCAATGGGCGGCCGACCTGAAAGCAGTGATCGATGCGTGCCGGAATCTGCGTGGCGAGATGAATCTGTCGCCGGCGGTCAAGGTGCCGTTGCTCGCTACCGGCAACGCGGAGCGCCTCGCAACCTTCGCTCCGTACGCTCAGGCATTGGCTCGTTTGTCGGAGGTGCAGATCATTGCCGACGAGGCAACGCTGGACGCGCAGGCAGATGGCGCGCCAATTGCTATCGTAGGGAATGACAAGCTCGTGCTGAAGGTGGAAATCGACGTTGCCGTCGAGCGCGAGCGTCTGTCGAAGGAAATTGCGCGGCTTGGCACGGAAGTCATCAAGTGCAATGCCAAATTGCAGAATGAAAGCTTTGTGGCAAAGGCGCCACCGGCAGTCGTTGAGCAGGAGCAGAAAAGGCTGGCAGAATTCGAAACCACTATCGGCAAGCTGAAAGCCCAATTGGCGCGTTTGCCGGCCTGATCGACGCGCCCTGTCCGCCCCGTTGCGGGCTGACAGGGCACAAAGCTAAACCAGAGGATTCAGGGTAATCACATGCTAAAAGTTACAAAAGCGGTTTTTCCGGTAGCAGGTCTTGGCACCCGGTTCCTCCCTGCCACGAAGGCAAGCCCGAAGGAGATGCTGCCGATCGTCGACAAGCCGCTGATTCAATACGCGGTGGAAGAGGCAATGGCGGCCGGCATCACCGAAATGATCTTTGTCACGGGGCGCAGCAAGCGCGCGATCGAGGACCATTTCGATAAGTCATACGAAATCGAGGCCGAACTCCAGGCGCGTGGCAAGGACAAGCTGCTGGAACTCGTGCGCAGCATCAAGCCGAGCCATGTGGACTGCTTCTACGTGCGTCAGCCGGAAGCGCTTGGTCTCGGCCACGCGGTGATGTGCGCTGAAAAGCTGGTGGGCGACAACCCGTTCGCCGTCATCCTCGCGGACGACTTGCTCTACGGCAAGCCGCCTGTCATGACGCAGATGATCGAGGTGTTCGACCACTATCACAGCTCGGTGATCGGTGTCGAAGAGATCCCGCACTCGGAGACGAAGTCGTACGGTATCGTCGACGGCAAGGAGTGGGAAGACTCGATCATCAAGATGTCGGGCATCGTCGAAAAGCCGGAACCGGACGTCGCACCGTCGAATCTCGGCGTGGTAGGCCGCTATGTGCTAAAGCCGCGTATTTTCGAACATCTGCGCGCGCTGAAGCCGGGCGCGGGCGGCGAATTGCAGTTGACGGACGCGATTCAGTCGCTGCTCGCCGATGAGCAAGTGCTGGCTTACAAGTACCACGGCACGCGTTTCGACTGCGGCAGCAAGCTGGGTTATCTGAAGGCGACGGTCGAGTTCGCGCTGCGTCACCCGGAAGTGGCTGCGGATTTCGAAGAATATCTGCGTACCCGTTCGCCGGTGCTGGAAGGCTGAGCAACGGGGACAGCCGCGCAGAACCCTTGCGCTGTTAGCCTCTCGCGATAAGCAGTAGTCAGACGTAAAAAAGGCGCTGTGCCCCGCAATTGCGGGCACAGCGCCTTTTGTTTGGTATTTTTGTTTTGTATTTCAGCGGCGCTTCATCAGAAACGTGAAAACCTTGTCGTGCGCCGAGCTTTCGACGATTTCGTTGCCGGTTTGCTTCGCGAATGCGGCGAAATCGCGCTGCGAGCCCGGATCGGTGGCCAGTACCTTGAGAATCTGGCCGCTTTCCATGTCGGCGAGCGCCTTCTTGGCGCGCAAAATGGGCAGCGGGCACATCAGCCCGCGCGCATCGACTTCCTTGTGAACCTGAATTTGCATCGACGATGACCTTCGGGATGAGGCGTCGTAAGCGACGCCGGACAGAGGGTCAAATTCTACAGCAGGTGTCGTTTAGCCGCCGGAAGCGACGCAGTCATGTCGATTGTCGCAATCCGGCGGCGTTTTGGTGCCTTGGGCGCTACAACGTGACCGCCTCTCCGCTCTGCAAAGACTGGCGCAACGCCATGCCGATCCGCGTCGCTTCGAGCGCGTCGGCAAGCGTGGCGCCTGCTTGCGCATTCGATGCCGCACCGCCCTGCACCGCCGCCACGAAGGCGCGCGCCTCATGCAAAAACGCATCCTCGAAGCGATCGAAGAAGGTCGGCGTGCATTCGTTGCGAATGCCCGTCGCGTCGTAGATCTCGACGCGATTTGCCCGCGGATTGTGGCCAATCGCCAGCGCGCCGGCTGTGCCGATCACCTCGCTATGCGTGTCGTTACCGTGAGCTTGTGTGCGTGACGCATAGAACATCGCGAGCTTGCCGTCCTCGAATTCGCAGATCGCCACGCCGTTATCGACGTCGCCGAATTCCCGCAGCCCCTCGTGCAATGCGACCGCGCCCGCCGCAAACACGCGTTTGGCGCGCGGTTTGCCGAGCAGCCAGCGCGCGACGTCGATGTCGTGCACCGTGCAGTCCAGAAAGATCCCACCGGAGGTCGCCGCGAAACGCACGAAGAAGCCGTCGTTGTCGTTCTGATCGGTGGTTTGCGAGCGCACCAGAAACGGTCGGCCGATCTTGCCGGCTTCGATCTTGTCGAACGCATCCTTGTAGCTCGGATCGAAACGCCGCATGAAGCCGATGGTCGCCTGCAAATGCGGATAGCGCGCGGCCTCGGCCAATACGCGCTCGCACTCGGCGAGATCCAGCGACAGCGGCTTCTCGCAGAACACATGTTTGCCGGCCCGCAATGCATCGATAATCTGCTGCGCGTGCAAGGACGACGGCGTGACGAGCCACACCGCGTCCACGTCGCGATCGGCGAGCAGGGCCGCATAGTCGTCGTAGAGACGCGGTTCGGGCAACGCCTCGCGCGCCCACGCCCGCTCCTCCTCCACCGGACTGCAAGCGGCCACAAGCGCCGCACCCGGCACGCGATACGCCAGATTCTCCGCGTGGCGCTTGCCCAACCGCCCCAAGCCGACCACACCCAAACGAAGCCGCCCAGTCGTCGCGTTCGTCACGATGCCTCCCCGAGCTTCACGGCGCGACCCTCACGCCACGAGCGCGTCGCAGCGTCTGCCAGTTCGAGCGCTTTCAGGCCGTCGGCGACGGTGGTTCGCACCGGCTTGCCGTGCGTGACCGCATCGAAGAAATGCGCGATTTCCAGTGCGTACGCCGCGCGATAACGTTCGAGGAAAAACGCCTCGGGCACGTCGCTCGACACTTCGGTTTTCGAATACGCGGTGACCTCGGTGGGCCGTACATTGCCCGCCTGCAGCATGCCGGTGCTGCCGAGCACCTCGAAACGCTGGTCATACCCATAAGCCGCGCGCCGCGCGGTGTTGATCTGGCACAGGCGGCCGTGCTTCGTGCGGATCGTCACCGCGGTCGAATCGATATCGCCCGCTTCGGCAATTGCCGGATCCGAAAGACAACTACCCGTGGCATGCAGCGTGTCGGCTTCGTCATCGAGAATCCAGCGAAAGATGTCGAAGTCGTGAATCAACATGTCCTTGAAAATGCCGCCCGAGTGCTTGATGTACTCAACCGGCGGTGCGCCCGGATCGCGGCTCGTCACCACCAGCATTTCCGGCGTGCCGATTTCGCCCGCATCGATGCGCGCTTTCAACGCGGAAAAGGTCGGGTCGAAGCGGCGCTGAAAACCGATCATGCAAACCACGCCCGCACGCTCCACCGCCTCGGCGCAGGCACGCGCCCGCTCCAAAGTCAGATCGACCGGCTTCTCGCAGAACACATGTTTCTTCTGTGCGGCCGATTTCATGATCAGATCCGCGTGCGTGTCCGTGCTCGAACAGATCACCGTCGCACCGATCGACGCGTCGCCCATCGCGCCGTCGATATCCGCAACCTGCGCGCCGTGCTCGGCGGCGAGCGCCGCGGCCGCCTCGCGATTCACATCGACCACATACTTGAGCCGCACGCCCGGTTGCCGCGCCAGATTCGCCGCATGAATCTTGCCGATACGTCCCGCACCGAATACCGCTACGTCGATCGTCTTTACCGCCTCAGTCATCGTATCCTCCAGTGTCTTTGGATTCTTCTACGTTCAGTTCGAGCTTGTACGCGAGCGCGATGAACAACGCCTGGCACAAACAGATCGTGCTGGTCAGCGAGCGGAACGCAAACGCGCTGCCCTCTTTCACATACAGTTGGGTGGTAGCGTAACGCGCCAGCGGAGAAAGTTGGCTATCCGTAATAACCAGCGTCTTCGCTTGATGATGGTGCGCAACACGCAGGCAGTACTGTGTTTCCTTGCCATACGGGGCGAAGCTGATCGCGATCACCACGTCGCCCTTCTTCACGCTGCGAATCTGTTCGCGGTACATGCCGCCGAAGCCGGACACCAGATGCACGCGCTTGGGGGTGTGCTGCAACGCGTAGACGATGTAGCTCGCCACCGGAAACGAGCGCCGCACGCCGATCACGTAGATGTTGTCGGCCTGCTGCAGCATCTTCACGGCGGCGTCGAACTGCTGGTCGTCGAGGCCGGCTTCAAGTTCTTCGAGACCGCCGCGCGAGGCCGCGATAAATTCGCGCGCCACGGAGCCGCCGGACAACGCGCCAGGCTTCTCGTCGATCAGCTTGCGAATCCGCTGCTGATAACTCGGCGAGGACGTGCCCTGCCCCGTGTACGCCTGACGAAATACCGCCTGCAGATCGGAGAAGCCGGAAAAGCCGAAGCGCTGCGCAAAACGCACCACCGCGGACGGATGCACGCCGCAGCTCGCGGCGATATCGCTGGTGCGATCCACCATCACGCTCGAGCGATGCTGCTCGATATACGTCGCGACATTCTTCAATTGCCGCGGCAGCGCCTCGTAGTTTTCCGCGATGCGCTGCATCAATTCTTCGACGCTCGGCAAGTCTTCGGTGCTCTCTTCCGCCATGGCTCTCTCTTCGTTGCTTTATTGCAGTGCGGAAGGCGCTTCCAGCGCGCGCCGCACAGTGTCCTGACGCTGCCGATTATAGGCAGGCGCCCCACCAAATGGAACGTATTTTCTATTTTTATTTGTCATGAAATTTTCATTGCAAGGCTTCGGAAGATGACCTAATCTTGGTCGTGAGCGATGGTGCATCGGCTGACGTCTGCCGCAACGCACGCAATCGGAAAGCCGCCCGCCAGACGCTCCCTTCAATAACGACAGACCGAGAAAGGTGGAGACAATGAGACTTTGCAAGGGCAAGGCTACGCTCAGGATTCTGGTGGCGGCATTGACGTTGGCGACGGGATTCGGTGCGGCGTCGTCCGCCCGCGCGGCTGACGCTCACTTCGTGCTGATCAGCCACGCGCCGGATTCGGATTCGTGGTGGAACACCATCAAGAACGCCATCAAACAGGCCGACGAAGATTTCAACGTCGAGACCGACTACCGCAATCCGCCGAACGGCGACATCGCCGATATGGCGCGTCTGGTCGAACAGGCCGCCGCGCGCAACTACGACGGCGTGATCGTTTCGATCGCAGACTTCGACGTGCTCAAGAGTTCGCTCGCCAAGGTCACGGAGAAGCACATTCCGCTCGTCACGATCAATTCCGGCACTGAGGAGCAAAGCGCGCAGCTTGGCGCAATCATGCACGTCGGTCAGCCTGAATACGCCGCGGGCAAAGCGGCAGGCCAGAAAGCGAAAGCAGCGGGCATCAAGTCGTTCCTGTGCGTGAACCACTACGCGACCAACCCGGCTTCGTTCGAACGCTGCCGCGGCTTTGCCGAGGCGATCGGCGTCGACTTCAAGTCCTCGACGCTCGACGCGGGCCAGGACCCGACCGGTGTGCAATCGAAAGTGAGCGCGTATCTGCGCAATCACCCGAACACCCAGGCGGTGCTCACCCTCGGTCCGCTCTCGGCCGCGCCGACGATGAAGGCGCTGCAGCAGATGGGCCTCGCCGGCAAGGTCTGGTTCGCGACATTCGACTTCGACAATGACATTGCGAAGGGCATCCAGGACGGCACGATCCAGTTCGCCATCGACCAGCAACCCTACCTGCAGGGCTATATCCCGGTTGCCGTACTGGCCATCGTGAAGAAGGAACACACCACAGATCCGGCGAAGATCCGCCAGATCCTGCAGGCCAATCCGAAGTTCCAGCAACGTCTCACCACGTACGGCCTGCAGCCCGCCTATGGGCCGCGCAATATCGGTTCCGGCCCGGGTTTCATCACCAAGGCCAATATCGACAAGGTGGTCAAGTACGCAGGGCAGTACCGCTAACGCATTTCGCTGGAAGTACGGACACGGGAGAACCGTTCCGGCAGGTATGAAGAAAGTGGACGCGGCCGGCCGCAACTGGCCAGGCCGCCCCACGCCTGCATTCACCACGTTTTACGTGCATTACGCGCCATGCGGTCCGATTGCAGTCCTTTGATGACTGCGAAAAGCCGGGCGCATCAAGGAGAGCTTCAATGGGCGTAGCCAACCCCTTCCACCCTCATCCCCGCAAGCAGCCCCCTTCGAACACCGCGACGACGTCAACGTCCGGCGGTGCGCCCGCGGCGGCCGATGAGCGCGTGCGCCAGGAATCGTGGTTCCGGCATCTGCTGAACCGTCCGGAATTCGCCGCCCTCGCCGGCACCGTGATGGTGTTCCTCGTGTTTGGGATTGCGGCCGGCAACTCCGGCATGTTCAACCTCGACGGCGTGATGAACTGGTCGCAAGTGGCCGCGTATCTCGGCCTCATCTCAGTCGGTGCATGCCTGTTGATGATCGCCGGCGAATTCGATCTGTCGATCGGTTCGATGATCGGCTTCTCGGGCATGATGGTCGCGCTGCCCACGATGTACTTCCACTGGCCGATTGCCTTGTCGATCGTGTTCGCGTTCGCCGGATCGATGCTGCTCGGCGCACTCAACGGCTATCTGGTGATGCGCACGCGGCTGCCGTCATTCATCGTGACGCTGGCGTTCCTGTTCATCCTGCGCGGCCTCACGCTGGCCCTGTCGGTCATGTTCGCCGACCGCACGATCATCTCCGGCGTGGGCGACGTCGCCGCTCACGACTGGCTCGCCCATACCTTGTTCCAGGGTGTCGCGTTCAAGGGCCTGTTCACCTGGCTCGGCCATATCGGTGTTGTGAAGCTGCTCGATAACGGCAACCCGCTCGTGCCGGGCATCCCGAAAGTGCTGCTCTGGTGGTTCGCGCTTGCCGCAGTCTGTGCGTTCACCCTCGCCAAGACCCGCTTCGGCAACTGGATTTTCGCGGTTGGCGGCGACGCCAACGCGGCGAAGAACGTCGGTGTGCCGGTACGGCGCGTGAAGATTTCGCTGTTCGTGCTAACCGCGTTCTGCGCGTGCCTGTTCGCCGTGCTGCAAGTGTGCGACATCGGCTCGGCCGCGGCCGACCGCGGGCTGCAGGCCGAATTCGAGGCCATCATCGCGGCGGTGATTGGCGGCACGCTGCTGACCGGCGGCTACGGTTCGGTGATCGGCGCCTGCTTCGGCGCGTTGATCTTCGGCGTCGTGCAGATCGGCATCACCTATACGAATGTCGATTCCGACTGGTTCCGCGTGTTCCTCGGCGTGATGCTGCTGATCGCCGTGCTGTTCAATCACTACGTGCGCCGCCGCGTCGCGCAGTCGTAACGAGGAGACGACCATGTCCGATACGAATACCGTGAACACCGCGGCCAAGCCGCAGGACGACGTGATCCTCGCACTCGAAGACGTCAGCAAGTACTTCGGCCAGGTCATCGCGCTAAGCGGCGTGACCTTGCGCCTGAAGCGCGGCGAAGTGCATTGCCTGCTCGGCGACAACGGCGCGGGTAAGTCGACGTTGATCAAGACGCTCGCCGGCGTGCATCGACCCTCCTCCGGTCAATATCTGGTGGACGGCAAGCCGGTGCAGTTCGAGTCGCCGAAAGACGCGCTCGATCTCGGCATCGCCACCGTCTATCAGGATCTGGCGCTGGTGCCCTTGCTCTCCGTGGCGCGCAACTTTTTCATGGGCCGCGAGCCGCAGAAAAAACTGTTTGGTTTCATCAACGTGATGGACCTCGAAACCAGCGCCACCACCGCACGCGACAAGCTCGCCGAAATGGGCATCAACGTGCGCGATCCGCATCAACCGATTGGAACGATGTCCGGCGGCGAGAAGCAATGCCTCGCGATCGCCCGGGCGATTCACTTCGGCGCGCGCGTGCTAATTCTCGACGAGCCGACTGCCGCGCTCGGCGTCAAGCAGAGCTTCAACGTGCTGAAACTGATCCACACGGCGCGCGCGAAAGGCATCTCGGTGATTTTCATCACACACAACGTGCACCACGCGTATCCGATCGGCGATTCGTTCACGCTGCTCAATCGCGGCAAATCGCTCGGCACGTTCACGAAGGACACCATCAGCAAGGACGAAGTACTCGACATGATGGCCGGCGGCGCCGAAATGCAGAAGATGATCGGCGAACTCGACGGCGCGACGATCTGATTCATTCGCGCGGGCTTCCGGCGCTTACCGCGCCTCACGCCCGCGCTCAGCTATTCAGGAATATTCATGAATCATTCCAGCACATCCAGCGGGATCGTGAACGGTGGCGGGCTCACTTCCACTTCAGCGGCAACGGCCAGCCGTTTCGCACCGGAGCGCAGTCGCGACATCGTCTGTCTTGGCCGTCTTGCCGTCGATCTGTACGCGCAGCAGGTCGGCGCGCGACTCGAAGACGTGTCGAGCTTCGCGAAGTATCTTGGCGGTTCATCCGCGAATATCGCGTTCGGTTGCGCGCGGCTCGGGCTTGCATCGGCGATGCTGGCGCGCGTCGGCAACGATCACATGGGGCGTTTTCTCACCGAGACCTTGACGAAGGAAGGCTGCGACGTCAGTCATGTACGCGTCGATCAGGAACGCCTGACCGCCCTCGTTCTGCTCGGTCTGAAAGATCGCGATACCTTTCCGCTGATCTTTTATCGCGAGAACTGCGCGGATATGGCGGTGGATGAAGCGGATTTCGACGAGGCGTACATTGCGTCGTCGAAAGCGCTGCTGATTACCGGCACACACTTTTCGACCGAGCAGGTGAATCGCACGAGCCGCCGCGCGCTGGATTACGCGCGACGCAATAACGTGCGCACCGTGCTCGATATCGACTATCGCCCGGTGTTGTGGGGTCTCACGGGCAAGGCGGATGGCGAAACCCGCTTCGTCGCGAGCGAAGGCGTGACCGCACACTTGCAGCGCATCCTGCCGTTGTTCGATCTGGTGATCGGCACTGAGGAGGAGTTTCGCATCGCCGGCGGCAAGACCGAACTCGTCGATGCATTAGCGATGGTACGCGCCGTGACGCCGGCCACGCTGGTTCTGAAGCGCGGGCCGATGGGCTGCCAGATCATCGACGGCAAAGTACCTGCAAAGCTCGACGATTTGCCGATTCACGGCGGAGTCGAGGTGGAAGTGTTGAATGTACTCGGCGCAGGCGATGCATTCGCCTCGGGCTTTCTCTCCGGATGGTTACGCGATCAGCCGCTCGAAGCCTGCGCGCGTGCGGCGAATGCGAGCGGTGCGCTGGTCGTCTCGCGTCACGGCTGTGCGCCTGCGATGCCGACGCCTGCCGAACTCGACTATTTCCTGCGCGAGGCCAAGGTCGATCCGCAGCGCATGCGCCGCCCCGACCGCGACGCGACGCTCGCGCGCTTGCATCGTGTCTCCCCTGCCCGCAAACAATGGGACGAAGTACTCGGCTTCGCGTTCGATCACCGCAATCAGTTCTTCGAACTCGCCCAGCAGACCGGCGCCGACGAAGCGCGTATCGTGCAACTGAAGGGCCTGTTCGTCGAAGCTGTCGCACAGACAGAAACCGCCTTGGGGCTGCAAGGCCGCATCGGCATCCTGAGCGACGATCGCTACGGTCAGGACGCATTGAACGCCGCCACCGGACGTGGCTGGTGGATCGGCCGGCCGGTTGAGCTGCCCGGCTCCGTGCCGCTCGTGTTCGACCACGGCCGCTCTATCGGCACGACGCTGATCGCTTGGCCGCAGGAACACATCGCCAAGTGCCTCGTGCAATTCCATCCCGACGAACCCGTCGAACAACGCCTCGAACAGGAAGCGCAACTGCGTGCGCTTTACGATGCGACGCAAGCGAGCGGCCACGAATTGCTGCTTGAAGTAATTCCGCCGAAACACGCGCATCTGCCGCAAGCACCGGACATCGTTTATCGCGCGTTGAAGCGGCTGTACAACATCGGCATCTATCCGGAATGGTGGAAGCTCGAACCGATGGATGCCGCCCAATGGCAAGCCGTCGACGCGCTGGTCGCCGAGCGCGATCCGTACTGCCGTGGCGTGGTGTTGCTCGGTTTGTCGGCGGGCGTCGAGCAATTGAACGAAGGCTTTCGCGCGGCTGCGCAATCGGCGACATGCCGCGGCTTTACCGTCGGCCGCACGATCTTTCACGAGCCGAGCCATGCGTGGCTCGCCGGTGAAATCAGCGACGACGAACTGATCGCGCGCGTGCGCCATACGTTCGAAACGCTGATCGCGTCGTGGCGTGCGACGCGTGGAACGACAAGCACGCAGCCCAACACGGCGGACCATGCACATCAGGAGCAGGCGGCATGAACCAGCGCGTATTGCATCACGATGCGGCGTCCGCCAACGACGCCACCCAGGCTCACGCGCCATCGGGCGGCACCGTCCGTCTGACGACCGCCCAGGCGCTGGTTCGCTACCTCGCCGCACAACGCGTCGCGACCGAAGACGGCACCGGCACCGAGCCGCTCTTTGGCGGCGTATTCGCGATCTTCGGGCACGGCAATGTGGCCGGAATGGGCGAAGCCTTGTATCAGCACCGCGAAGCGTTGCCCACGCTACGCGCCCACAACGAACAGGCGATGGCGCACAGCGCGATTGCCTATGCGAAGGCGCATTTCCGTCGCCGCATGATGGCCGTCACAACGTCGATCGGACCCGGCGCGACCAATCTGATCACCGCGGCCGCGCTCGCGCATGTGAACCGTCTGCCGGTGCTGCTGTTACCCGGCGACGTGTTCATCTCGCGCGCACCCGATCCGGTGTTGCAGCAGGTTGAAGATTTCCATGATGGCGGCGTCTCTGCGAACGATGCGTTCAAACCGGTGTCGCGCTACTTCGACCGCATCGTGCACCCGGCGCAATTGCTCAATGCATTGCCCCGCGCCCTGCGCGTGCTCACCGATGCGGCGTTGTGCGGTCCTGTCACGCTCGCGTTGCCTCAGGACGTGCAAGCGCAAGCATGGGATTTCCCGGCCGATTTCTTTACGCCACGCGTCGTCACGTTCCATTCCCCCGCGCCGCGCGCTGAAGACATCAACGCGGCGGTTGCTCATCTGCGCCGCGCCAAGCGGCCGTTGATCGTCGCGGGCGGCGGCGTGCTCTATGGCCGTGCGACCGACGCGCTGCACCGCTTCGCCGCCGCGCACGGCATTCCGGTGGCCGAAACTCAGGCCGGCAAGGGTTCACTCGCCTGGAACGATCCGCTGAACGCCGGCGCGTTGGGCGTGACCGGCTCGCCCGCCGCCAATGCACTCGCTCACGATGCCGACTGCGTGCTGGCAATCGGCACACGCTTGCAGGACTTCACGACCGGCTCGAACACGTTGTTCACCCAGGCCGACGTGATCGGCATCAACGCGAATCCGTTCGATGCCATCAAGCATCGCGCGCTGGTGGTCGAGGCCGACGCACGTCTTGCATTAGATGCGCTCGCCGAATCCCTGCAAGGCTGGCACGCGGACCGTACATGGACCGCACGCGCACATAAGCTCGCGGCAAGCTGGCGCGACACCGTGAGCACGCTCACGCATGCGCCGCAACGCGACACCGTGCTGCCGTATGAGGGCGACGTGATCGGCGCGGTGCAGCGTTCGAGCGCGCGTTCCGCGACGGACGATATCGTCGTGTGCGCAGCGGGAACCTTGCCGGCCGAATTGCATAAGCTGTGGCGCGCCGGCAAACCGGGCGCGTATCACGTCGAATACGGCTACTCATGCATGGGCTACGAGATCGCCGGCGGCCTCGGCGTCAAGCTCGCACGGCCCGCGCGTGAAGTAATCGTAATGCTCGGCGACGGCAGCTATCTGATGATGAACAGCGAGATCGCGACTTCGGTGATGATCGGCGCGAAGCTGATCGTGGTGGTGCTCGACAATCGCGGCTACGGTTGCATCAACCGCTTGCAACAGGCTTGCGGTGGCGCACCGTTCAACAACCTGCTCGACGACTGCATGCAGGGCCCGCTTGGCGCGCCGAAGATCGACTTCGCCGCGCACGCACGCGCGCTCGGCGCAGAGGCCGAACACGTCGCGAACATCGGCGAACTTGAAGACGCGCTGCAGCGTGCGCGCGCCGCCGACCGCACCTATGTGATCAGTATCGACACCGACCCCGCCCGCACCACGAACGACGGCGGCTGGTGGTGGGAGGTCGCCGTGCCCGAGGTATCGGCGCGCGACACCGTGCGCGCTGCGCGCTCGCAATACGACGCGCAACTCGCCGCCCGCGCGGCGCCCACCGACCCCAGCGACCGCCCCGGCCACATCGACAACGAATGAGGACGCCCGCATGACTGCTTTCGACGTACGTATCGGCATCAACCCCTTATCGTGGATGAACGATGACCTGCCTTCGCTCGGCGGCGAAACGCCACTCGAAGTCGCGTTGACCGAAGGACGCCAGATCGGCTACCAGGGTTTCGAACTCGGCAACAAGTTTCCGCGCGAACCGCAGGCGCTGAAGACCCTGCTTGCCCAATACGATCTGGCCTTGGTATCCGGCTGGTACTCCGGACGACTCGCGCGACGCAGCGTGGAAGAGGAAATCGCCTCGGTCGGCCCGCACCTCGAACTGCTCGCACAGAACGGCGCGACCGCGATGGTCTACGGCGAAGTTGCCGATTCGATCCAGGGCGCACCGCAACCGCTGTACCAACGCCCGCGTTTTTTCAGCGAAGCGCAATGGGCCGCGTACGCGGCGCGCGTCGATGAATTCGCACGCTATACGTTGAGCCGCGGCGTGCGGCTGGCGTACCATCATCACATGGGCGCGTATGTCGAAACGCCGGCCGACGTCGATCAACTGATGTCGCGCACGAGCGACGCCGTCGGCCTGCTGTTCGATGCCGGACACATCACGTTTGCCGGCGGCGATCCGCTCGCGGTGCTCGACAAACACATCGGGCGCGTGTGCCACGTCCACTGCAAGGACGTTCGACCCGCGGTGATGAAACTGGCGCGCAATCGCAACTGGAGTTTCCTCGACGCGGTGATCGCCGGTGCGTTCACGGTACCGGGCGATGGCGCAGTGAACTTCCCGGCGATCATCGATCGATTGAAGCGGCATGGCTATCGTGGTTGGCTGGTGGTTGAAGCGGAACAGGACCCGGTGGTGGCGCCATCGTATGAGTATGCGCAGAAAGGATTCCGGACCTTGCGAGCGCTGGTCGATGCGCCGCTCGACGCCGGTGGCAGGACTGAGCAGGAGGCAGCATGAGTTTATTGGTAAAGGCGCAGCGCGAGGGCCAGACAATCGCGCGGGTGACGCCTGAGTCGGCGTGCTGGCGGTATGTGGGATTTGCTGCTTACCGGTTGGGCGCGGATGAAGTCGTGCATGTGTTTGAGCCGTCTCGCGAGGTGTGTATCGTCGTGTTGACGGGCGCGGTGGATATTGAAACTGCTGATGCAAAATGGAGTTCGCTGGGTTCACGCGATAGCGTGTTCGAGGATTCCGCGCCGTATGCGGTGTATTTTCCGCCTGGCGTGCGGGTGACGGTTCGCGCCTGTCGCGATGCGGAGGTTGGTGTGGCGAGTGCGCCCGGCAAGGGTATGTATCCGGCGAGGTTGATCGAGCCTTCTACGATGAAGCGTTCCACGCGAGGGAAAGGGCTGAATACGCGTTACGTATGCGATATTCTTCCGCAGACTGAGCTTGCGGAGTCTTTGCTGGTTGTCGAGGTTCGGACGCCTGGTGGGCATGCTTCAAGCTATCCGCCGCATAAGCACGATACGGATAATGTGCCTCATGAGAGTTCGCTCGAAGAGACCTACTATCATCGGCTCGATCCGCCGCAAGGGTTTGCTTTTCAGCGTGTGTATACGGATATGCGCGATATCGATGAGTCGATGGCGGTGGAGAATCACGACGTCGTGATGGTGCCGCGTGGGTATCATCCTGTTGTTGTTCCCTATGGGTATGAATCTTATTATTTGAATGTTATGGCTGGGGGGCAGCGGACCTGGCATTTTCGGAATGATCCCGCGCATGAGTGGATTATTAATAAGGATGGCTAGGGGTTTTTGCCTTTTGCGGCGGCATTTGGCCGTGTTCTTGGGGCGTTGGCCTTTCCTTGTTTTGTTAGTGGTCTATTAGCGTTG
>NZ_JALOCP010000073.1:0-16879 GCF_030511745.1 Paraburkholderia sp. SECH4 | reverse complement strand
CAGATTGCACCCCTCCCGCCGCCACGAACAGACGGTACAAATCGAGCGCTTACGTAGTACCAATGGGTTGCAGTACTGGTAGTAAGTGTGTGTTGTTGTAGTTGGTAGTTGGTAGTTGAAGTAGCGGTTGGTAGTTGAAGTAGCGGTTGGTAGTTGAAGTAGCAGTTGGCGGTTGAAGTAGCAGTTCGTAGTTGTAGTAGCTGTCTGGTAGTTGTTTGTTTTTGGTTGGTTGTTGTTGTGTTGTTGGAAGGCGCAGTACCGCTTGTTCTTGTACACACGCATCACGTGGCGAAACAGGCAAAAAAAGGCGACTGTCCGCGAGGACAGCCGCCTTTTCCATTTCAGGCCAATGTCGGCCGGTCAAGCCGGCAAGTTCATGCCGCGTGCTGCGTCTTCCCCGCTTCCGGCGAACGCCAGCGCGTCAGCAAGTCATTCCACTTCACCCGCACGCCTTTCAGGTTATTTTCCTTCACGTGCCCGTAGCCGCGGATACCGTCCGGCAGATTCGCCAGTTCGACCGCCAACTCACGCTTCTGCGCGGTCAGGCCACCGATCAGCTCGCGTACCAGCGCCTCGTACTCGACGATCAGCGCACGCTCCGTGCGACGCTCCTCCGTCTTGCCGAACACGTCGAGCGCCGTCCCGCGCAGGAACTTGAGTTTTGCGAGCACGTGCATGGCGCTGAACACCCAAGGTCCGTACTTCTTCTTCACCAGATGACCTTGTGCGTCTTTTTTCGAGAACGTCGGCGGCGCGAGGTGAATGTGCAGCTTCCAGTCGCCTTCGAAATTCGCCTTCAGTTTTTCGATGAACGCGGGGTCGCTATAGAGCCGTGCGACTTCGTACTCGTCCTTGTAGGCCATCAGCTTGTGCAGATTCTTCGCGACCGCTTCGGTCAACGGCAACTGGCCGTCGATCGAATCGAGCGCCGATTCTGCCACGCGCACTTGCGACACCAATGCACGATAACGGTCCGCATAAGCGGCGTCCTGGTACGCGGCAAGATAGTTGGCACGCTTGTCGATCAGCGTGTCGAGCGCCTTCGGTGTGTGCAGCGAGATGATCTTGCTGCTCGTCGTTTCCGCTGCGGCACCGCGTCCTTGCGAGTGCGCGAGCGTGCGCACCGAGGCCAGGTCGTGCGCGGCACGACGGCCCCATTCGAAAGCCGCACGGTTCTTCTCGATCTGCACGTTGTTCAGCTCGATTGCGCGCATCAGCGATTGATACGTCAGCGGCACCCAGCCGCGTTGCCACGCGTAGCCGAGCACGAACGGATTCGTGTAGATCGCATCGCCAAGTAGCGCGACGGCGAAGTGATTCGCATCGACCATATCGACGCCGTCGTCGCCCGCACCGGCACGCACGTCCGCTTCGGTGCTGCTGCCCGGAAAGCGCCAGTTCGGGTTCTTGATGAGTTCGGCGGTCGGCGTGTGCGCGCTATTGAGCACGACACGGGTCCGGCCCACCTGCATCCGCGAAACGCATTCGTCGCTGGCGGTCACGATCGCGTCGCAGCCAATCACGAGACTGGCTTCGCCCATTGCGATACGGGTCGCGTGAATGTCGCCCGGGTTCTGGGCGATCTGCACGTGGCTCATCACGGCGCCGCCCTTTTGCGCGAGGCCGGTGACGTCGAGCACCGTGACGCCCTTGTTTTCCAAATGCGCGGCCATGCCGAGCAAGGCGCCGATCGTTACGACACCCGTGCCGCCGACGCCCGTCACCAGCACCCCATAAGGGCGCGCGATCGACGGTAGTTCGGGTTCCGGCACCGGTGGCATCGCGTCACCGACAATGCCGGAAGCCGCCTTCGGCTTGCGCAACTGACCCCCTTCGACGGATACGAAGCTCGGGCAGAACCCGTTCACGCACGAGAAGTCCTTGTTGCACGTCGACTGATTGATCTGGCGCTTGGTGCCGTACTCGGTATCGAGCGGCTCGACAGACAGGCAATTCGACTTCACCGAGCAATCGCCGCAGCCTTCGCACACCGCTTCGTTGATCACGACACGACGCGCCGGATCCGGATACGTGCCGCGTTTCCTGCGGCGGCGTTTCTCCGTCGCGCAGGTCTGGTCGTAGATCAGGATCGTGGTGCCGGAAATCTCGCGAAGCTGACGCTGAACTTCATCGAGCTTGTCGCGATGGTGAATGTCGATGCCTGGCGCGAGACCGACGTTCGCGGAGTATTTCTCCGGTTCATCGGTGACGATCACGATCTTCGTCGCGCCTTCGGCGGCGAGTTGATGCGTAATCTGCGGCACGGTCAGCACGCCGTCGACCGGTTGCCCGCCCGTCATCGCGACTGCATCGTTATAGAGAATCTTGTAGGTGATGTTCGCCTTCGACGCGATCGCCGCGCGAATCGCGAGCAGACCCGAGTGGAAGTAGGTGCCGTCACCGAGGTTGGCGAATACGTGCTTATCGTTGGTGAACGGCGCCTGGCCGATCCACGCGACGCCTTCGCCGCCCATCTGGCTGAAGGTGCTGGTGCTGCGGTCCATCCACACGGTCATGTAGTGGCAGCCGATGCCGGCCATCGCACGCGAACCTTCCGGCACGTTCGTCGACGTGTTGTGCGGGCAGCCGGAACAGAACCACGGCTTGCGCTCGGCTTCGACGCGCGGACGCGCCAGGGCTTTTTCCTTCGCTTCGATGACCGCGATGCGCGTCGCAATGCGCGCACGCACGTCGGACGGCAGGTCAAACTTGTCGAGTCGCGTGGCGATCGCCTTGGCGATGATCGCCGGTGAGAGTTCGTAGTGCGCCGGCAGCAGCCAGTTGCCCATCGGCACGGACCATTCGCCACCCGCGCCGTCCTTTTCATCGAACTTGCCGAACACGCGCGGACGCTGCGCATCGGGCCAGTTGTACAGTTCTTCCTTGATCGCGTATTCGAGAATCTGGCGCTTTTCTTCAACCACCAGAATTTCATCTAGACCGCGTGCGAAGGCTTGCGCACCTTGCGCCTCGAGCGGCCATACACAGCCGACCTTATACAGACGGATACCAATGCGCGAACAGGTTTCGTCGTCGAGACCGAGATCGGTCAGCGCCTGACGCACGTCGAGGTATGCCTTGCCGCCGGTCATGATGCCGAAGCGCGCATGCGGCGAATCGATTTCGACGCGGTCCAGTTTGTTCGCGCGCACATAGGCGAGCGCCGCGTACCACTTGTAGTCGAGCAGACGCGCTTCCTGCACCAGCGGCGGATCCGGCCAGCGAATGTTCAGGCCGCCGTCGGGCATGGCGAAGTCGTCCGGCAGAATGATTTTCGTGCGGTGCGGATCGATATCGACCGAAGCCGACGATTCGACCACGTCGGTCACGCACTTCATCGCCACCCACAGGCCGGAGTAGCGGCTCATGGCCCAGCCGTGCAGGCCGAAGTCCAGATATTCCTGTACGTTCGATGGAAACAGTACCGGCAGGCCACACGCCTTGAAGATGTGTTCCGACTGGTGCGCGAGCGTCGAGGATTTTGCGGCGTGGTCGTCGCCGGCGAGCACGAGAACGCCGCCGTGTTGCGCCGAGCCGGCTGAATTGCCGTGCTTGAAGACGTCACCGGAACGGTCGACGCCTGGGCCCTTCCCGTACCACATCGAGAACACGCCATCGTATTTGGCGCTCGGGTACAGATTGACCTGTTGTGAACCCCACACGGAGGTCGCCGCGAGGTCTTCGTTGACGCCGGGTTGGAACACGACCTGGTGCGCGGCGAGATGCTGCTTCGCTTTCCACAAGGATTGGTCGAGTCCGCCGAGTGGCGATCCGCGGTAACCGGAGATGAAGCCGGCGGTATTGAGCCCGGCCGCCTGGTCGCGTTCCTGCTGCAGCATCGGCAGACGAACCAGCGCCTGGATGCCGCTCATGTACGCGCGGCCGCGTTCGAGGGTGTATTTGTCGTCGAGCGTGACGGAAGATAGCGCGGCTTCGAGCGAGGCTCGCTGACCTGCGTCTAGCGGGGCATTCATTATGTGTACTCCTCCAATCAGTTTGGGATCACCAAAACTTTTTTTGGCCGCGGCATCTTGTGAACGCTTGGGGCCGGGGTCGCCATATTGACGTGTTTTAAGTGATGGTAGCACTGGTGAAAACCCGCCGCAGCGTGCCAGAAATACGGCATCGCAGCGCCGAACTTGCGCTGAACGCGTCGGGCGACTTCCTGCGGCGCAATTCCCCTGTAACAAGCTGTAAAAACTACAAATATGAGGAACCGCAGTTGAAATGTCTGTCTAACACCCCACCTGCGAGCAATGTCTGCGCAACGCTCCGCATTCGGTGGAGCTTCAGGACAGCAGGGCAGTTAGAAAAGGAGTACGCATGAACACTAGAAACATCCAGACCTTCCTGATGGTTTCGGCCGCATTCTTCGCCATGAGCGCGCCGGTGCGCTCGAGTTCCGGCTCGAACAGCGCAGGGACGCTGTCGAACGCGATCACCAGCACGGCGCAAGTCGCGCCCGCGCGCATTGCGGTGGAGCGCATTGTACGATCCACAAAGGCCGACGAGGAAGACCAGAATTCGTGATGCATCGCTGAAGCGGCGCATCGGTTGAAAATCGGCCGTTATCCGGGCTTCGGATAGCGGCACAAACGACGAAGGGCGAGGATCGCAAGATCTTCGCCCTTTTTTATATCTCCCACGTTCCGCGTGGGCCGTTAGTCGTTAGGCCTTGTCCTGGACCACGCCACGGCGGATCTGATCCAGCTCGATCGATTCGAACAGCGCCTTGAAGTTGCCCTCGCCGAATCCCTGATTGCCCTTGCGCTGGATGATCTCGAAGAAGATCGGCCCGATCTGGTTTTCGGTGAAGATCTGCAGCAGCAAGTCGTCGGGGGCGCCGTCGATCAGGATCTTGCGCTTACGCAATTCGTCGAGCGGCTCACCGTGGTTCGGCACGCGGCGATCGACCAGTTCATAGTACGTGTCGATCGTATCGAGCAGCGAGATGTTCGCCGCGCGCAAACCGTCCACGGTGCGGTAGATGTCGTTGCTGCCCAGCGCGATGTGCTGGATGCCTTCGCCGTGGTACTGGTCCAGATACTCCTGGATTTGACCGGCTACGTCTGACCCTTCCTCATTGATCGGAATGCGGATTTTGCCGCACGGCGAGGTCATCGCCTTCGATTTCACGCCGGTCACTTTGCCCTCGATGTCGAAGTAACGCACTTCCCGGAAATTGAACAGGCGCTCATAGAACTCCGCCCATTCCTGCATGCGTCCGCGATGGACGTTGTGCGTCAGATGGTCGATGTAGGTTAGGCCATGGCCGACGGGGTTCGGATTCGCGCCTGGAATTGGTTCGAAGTCGACGTCGTAAATATCGATGTTGCCGATAGTGCCCGGCTCAGCACCGTTCTTGCCGCGCCAGCGGTCGACAAAATAGATCAGCGAGTCGCCGATGCCCTTGATCGCCGGGATGTTCAGTTCCATCGGGCCGGTCTTGTTGTCGAAGCCCCAAGCGCCTTTTTCCAGGGCCTGCTGGTAAGCCTTTGCCGCGTCCTGCACACGGAACGCGATCGCGCAGATCGACGGGCCATGCAGGCGCGTGAAACGTTGCGCGAACGAATGCTGTTCCCCGTTGACGATGAAGTTGATTTCGCCCTGGCGATACAGCGTCACGTCTTTGTGACGGTGCCGGGCAACGGCGGTGAAGCCCATCTGTTCGAACAGCTTGCCGAGCGCCTTCGGATCGGGTGCGGTGTATTCGATGAATTCGAAGCCGTCCGTGCCGACCGGGTTTTCCCAAGTTGAAACCTGCATTGTCTGTCTCCATTGAGCGCCGGCGCGGGGTATGCGAGTTAGCGCGACTGAATGACGCAAGTGTAAAGGCCGACTCGCGACGAAAACTTGCGAACTTAATCGCGCACCGATACGCTTGGGCTATTTTCTAGCTCAATTTATCAAGCGGACAGCAGAAAATGGCCAAAATAGAGATAGACGCCATCGACAGACGCATTCTGGCAATCCTTCAGGAGAATGGCCGGCTGTCGAATCAGGAGATCGCCGAGCGCATCAACCTGTCGCCGAGCCCGTGTCTACGGCGTATCCGTCGGCTGGAAGAGAGCGGGGTGATTCGCGGCTATGTCGCGTTACTCGATGCGCAAAAGCTTGGGCTTGATCTGCTCGCCTACGTCAACGTGCGACTGGAAAAGCGCAGCGGTCCGGGGCTTAGTCCGCGCGGCGACACTACGCATGCCGATCTGTTTCGCGCGGCAGTGCAGACGTGGCCGGAAGTGGTCGCCTGTCACGCGATGACGGGCGACATGGATTACCTGCTGCGTGTGCAGGTCGAGGATATGGCGCACTTTTCACGCTTCGTGCAGGACCAGTTGCTGCACCATCCCTCTGTAATCGACGTGAAGACGAGCTTTTCGCTCGAGAAGTTCAAGGAAACAACGGCGCTGCCGATTTTGTGAGCGCTGCGCCGTGGTCAGGTGACGGACAAACAAAAAGGGCAGCCGCGTTAGGCTGCCCTTTTGCCTGAAGCGCAGACCGGTTAAGCGGCCTCAGCAGTCGGCATAAACGATTCGAACAACTTCGACGCCTGACGTGCCTGACGCTTGAGTGCGTAGTCGAACACGGCGGCTTGTTCCTGCAGCATTTCAGCGATGATGCTCGTCTGGTCCGCTGGCGACAGCGTCAGATAGGCATCTGCTTCGCCGTACGCGTATTCGATCTTCATGCCGGCCTTCTTCGCGATGTGCATCATGGTCGAATTGCGCGACAGGCAATGCATGTAAAGCGTGGTGACATGTGTATTGCGGCTGCGAATGGCTGCGCGCTCGAAGAGCTTCGAGCCAATACCTTGCCCGCGGACGCTTTCCAGCACGGACACGCCGAATTCGGCGGTGCGCTTGTCGCCTTCGGCCGGCAGATACGCCAGATGGCCGACGCCGGTGAGTTGCAACTGACTGTCGAACACGCCGAAGACCGTGTCGCGCGTGAAATCGATCGCGCGGACGTAGTTTTCAATGACGTGGTTCGGTACAACCTGGCCGAAACGCAGAAGGCGGTCGTCTTCGCCGAGCGCGAGGAAGTGGGTCAGCAGTCGTTCGCGATCGATGGCGGTGAGCTCGCGGACCAGAGCAGGCGCACGACCGCCTGGCTGCAACGGACGATCGTGCGCAACGATCGGCTCAGCGGCGCGGGGTGTAATCATGTTCATGGTCGGGTTCTCCTTTTAATCGAGCGGCATGGTGCACCGCAAAAACGATTTTAGCGGATATGCCGATCTCGCACTAGGGAAAACCCGTATCAAAAACTGAGGGCAATGTCTAGAAAGTTGGTGCCCTATTTTTAATGCATTGATTATTAAAGAAAAATAAATTGAACGAGCGTTCGTGACAAGTTGTCGCGCCTAGACAACTCGTGGCAATTATTTCCTCTGAACAATGCTGCCGTGCGCAATCAGCCTTAGGCAGAAGTCAGTCCGTGATCCACCATATCGACCACCTGCTCGGCGAATTCCCGGTAGCCCATCCGGCCGTCCGGCTTGAGCCAGGTGAACGTCCAGTTGATCATGCCGAACACCATCATCGTTAGCGCGGTCTGGTTTTCGCGAGTGGCGCGTTCCGGATAGGCGCGCGCCAGTTGCCGCGCAAACGCCGCGACTACATCGCGCTGGCGGTTCAGTATGACCTCACGCTGGGTATCGACCAGATACTTGACGTCGTTCAGGAGCGCGACGTGCCGGCTGTGCGACGTCTCGTACTCGGATAGGAACGCCCGGATCAGCTCGGCGAAAGTGTCGCGCTCGGACAGTCCGCGGCGTTGGCTCGCGCCTTCCACCTCCGCGATGATCAGCATCAGCCGCTTCGTGTAGCGGTCCAGCAGATCGAACAGGATCGCTTCCTTGCTCGCGTAATAGTGGTACAGGCGCGCTTTCGAGGTGCCGCTCGCGGCCGCGAGATCGGCCATCGAGGTGCTCGGGTAGCTGGTCTGGGCGAATTTCTCCGCGGCGAGTTCGAGAATCTGGTCGCGTTGGGTTTCGTGGTCGGGGGCTCGGGTACGGGCCATGGTCGTCTATTTTATTAGTGTGGACAGGGGGCAAGCGCCGCAGACAGTTCCAGCGTGCGCCATGCGCTCGCGTCGCCACGCAGCTTGATGCGACGGGTCGCGGCCAGTTCGCGGAAGCGCCACAGCACGATGCTGTCGCTCACCAGATAACAGAGTTCAGCGGTCATCAGTTCCGCTGCAACGCGCGCGGCGGGCTGCCAGTCGCCCGTGGCGTGCTCGAGAATCAGCGCGTCCAGATCGGCGAAGTTGCCGCTCGTGAAAGTGTTGTCGCGCCAGCGGCGCGTCTCGCCGTTTGCGTGCTTGGCTTCCTGCCATTCGAGCGCGAGTCGGCTGATGCGCAGAACCGAAATCGGCGCCGCGTCATGCAGACGCCCTTGCAGGACAGTCGGCGCGAACATGCCGACGGACGTCGCGCGATCTTTGCGGCTGTGCGCCCAGGCGCCCGGGTCGGTGAGGTCGCGAATCGACAGGCGCACTTCATTCAGCCGTTGCGGGCTGTTGCGCAGGTGATAGCAGACGCGGCGCAGCATCAATTGATCGGCCGCGCTTTCGCCGTGCCAGATCACCAGATTCGCGTCGCCCCGCGCGATGTTCTCCAGCGTTGCCGCCTGCTCGCGGAATTCACGAAGAAAATCGCGCCGGGTGTCCGCGCTGACTCGGTCCCAGAACTCTGCTCGCACGTCGGGTCCGTCGTCGATGCCACGCAATGGGCCGACCGCCAGATCGTCGCGCAGTGCGTGCACGCGATCGTCGCGGGCCGCCTCGGCTAGCGCGGCGCGCAATGATTCGGCGGCGACATCGCCGTTGGTGAGGTGGATGGTGCTCATCGGCAGTGGCTTGGGCTGGCAAAAAACGCAAATAACAAAAGGGGCCGCTCATCGATCGGGACTGATGTCCGATCGCGAGCGGCCCCTAGTGTAAGCGCATCGCGGACCTGCTGAAAGCGTTGCGGGCGTCGCATGGCCACCCGTCGCGCGCGACTCAACGCTCGTCGTAACTCACCACCACGCGATCGCTGATTGGATGGCATTGGCAGGTCAGCACGTAACCGTCGCGGATTTCGTGTTCTTCCAGCGTGTAGTTCTTTTCCATCTTGACCTCGCCTTCGAGCACCTTCGCGCGGCAAGTGCAGCAGACGCCGCCCTTGCATGCGTACGGCAGCGCGAGGCCGGCACGCAAGCCGACGTCGAGCACGCTCACGCCCTGATACGGCAGGCGCAGCTTGCGCCGTTTCCCATCAAGGACGATTTCGAGGTCGGCGGCCGGGGTGTCGTCGGTGATTTCGACCGGCGGCACGCCCGCTTGCGGCAGCGGCGAACCGAAGCGCTCCACATGCACTTTTTCCGAAGGTACGCCTGCGGCTTTCAGCGCGGCCTCGGCCGCATCCATCATCGGGCCGGGACCGCAGATGAAGGCTTCGTCGATGGCATCGGCCGGCAGCAGGTTGTCGATGAAGGCGGCGCACTTCTCCTGGTCGAGCACGCCGTTGAACAGCTCGACGTCCTGCAGGTCGTCCGACAGCACGTGATAGAGCACGAAGCGGTTCATGAAGCGGTTCTTCAGATCTTCGAGCTCTTCCGCGAACATGATCTGATCGACGCTGCGGTTGCCGTACACCAGCGTGAAGGTGCTACGCGGCTCCACTTCCAGCGTGGTCTTGATGATCGCGAGCACCGGCGTGATGCCCGAGCCGCCGGAAAACGCGATGTACTGCTGGCCCTGGTCGGCGTTGAGATGGGTGAAGAAGCGGCCGTCCGGCGTCATCACGTCGATGGTGTGGCCGGGTTGCAGCGTGTCGAACGCGAAGTTCGAGAAACGGCCGCCGCGCACGCGTTTGATGCCGATGCGCAGTTCGCCGTCGCGGTCGTAATCGGTGACGCCGACGCAGATCGAGTACGAACGGCGCGTTTCCTCACCGTCGATGTGCGTTTTCAGGGTGACGAACTGGCCCTGCGTGAAGCGATAGTGTTCGCGCAGTTCGACAGGGACTTCGAAGGCGACCGAGACCGCGTCGGCGGTTTCGGGCCGCACTTCGCGGATACGCAGCGGATGAAATTGCGGGGTAGCCATATCAGTATGGTTTGAAATAGTCGAAGGGTTCGCGGCAGTCGATGCAGCGGTACAGGGCCTTGCAGGCCGTCGAGCCGAATTGCGCGAGACGCTCGGTGTGCGCCGAGCTGCAACGGGGGCAGGACGGCGCCGGTAGCGCGCGCGGCATGAAACGCAGCACTTTTTCCTGCGACGGAGCGGCTGAACCGCAATTGCCCGTGGGCGGCGCGATGCCATAGGCGCGCAATTTTTCGCGCGCGTCGGCGGTCATCCAGTCGGTGGTCCAGGCTGGCGCCAGCACAGTGGCGATCCGATACGGCTTCAGTTCAGCCACATCGAGCGCGTGGGCGACGTCTTCGGCGATCTGCGACATCGCCGGGCAACCGGAATAGGTCGGCGTGATCACGACTTCGAGCGTGCCGTCGGCGGCGCGTCGCACGTCGCGCAGAATGCCGAGTTCACGAATCGATACCACCGGGATCTCCGGATCAGGCACCGTTTCGAGCACGGCCCATGCGCGCTCGAGCGTGGCGTCGGCGGTGGGCATGGCAGTCGAGGTCGTCATCTTAAAGTTCCGTTGGGTTCCGGTTGAGCGCTCGGGTGCGTGCTTACCAGGTGGCGCCGGGATGCTGGCGCGCGAGGCTTTGCATTTCGGCCAGCACGAAGCCCATGTGCTCCGAGTGCTCGCCATGCTTGCCGGCCGTGATGTGCTTGACCGCTTCGGGGAGCTTGAGCGTGGCCGGGTCGAGCGTGGCCGCTACGTCTTCGAGCCATGCTGCCTCGAGGTCCGACGTCAGCGGCCCGATGCCGGCGGCGGCGATGGCTTCCTCCACGGCGTCCGCACTAAAAAACTCACGCGTGTACGGCAGCAGATAGTCGAGCGCAGCTTGCGCGCGGCGATGCGACTCGTCCGTGCCGTCGCCGAAACGAATCAGCCATTCGCCCGCATGGTGCACGTGATAGCTGGTTTCCTTGATCGACTTCGAGGCGATCGCTGCAAGCTGTTCATCCTTCGACGTAGTGAGCGCGGACCACAGATGCGCCATCAGCGTTGAGTACAGGAAATTGCGCACGATCGTGACCGCGTAGTCCTTCTCGGCTTGCGCCGTGCCGGCGAGCGGGCCGTAATGCGGCAACTCGGCCAGCGTGTAGTTGGCGAACTCGCGTTCCGCGCGGAAGTACGCGTAGTCGTCTTCCGTGCGGCTTTTGCCGGTGAGTTGCTGTTCCAGCGAGGCGGCGTGCGTGTACAGCAGGCGCGCCTGGCCGATCAGATCCAGACTCATGTTCGACAGCGCGATGTCCTCTTCGAGGATCGGGCCGTGACCGCACCACTCGGCATTGCGCTGACCGAGGATCAGCGCGGTGTCCGCGAGGCGCAGCACATACTGCAGATGTTGGGGCGTGATGGTCATGGCCGCGCTTACATGTGGTTGACTTCGTCGGGGAGCGTGTAGAACGTCGGGTGGCGATAAATCTTGTCGCCAGCCGGTTCGAACAGCTCAGCCTTGTCTTCCGGCGCGGATGCCGTGATCGCCGACGACGGCACCACCCAGATGCTCACGCCTTCCTGGCGGCGCGTGTAGACGTCGCGCGCCATGCGCAGCGCCATCGGCGCGTCGGCGGCATGCAGGCTGCCGCAGTGTTTATGGTCGAGTCCCTGCTTGCTGCGCACGAAGACTTCCCAAATCGGCCATTCCTTGTTCATTGCTGATCTCCTGATACTTTGTCTGGCTTGTCGCCGCCGTTAGGCAGCTTGCTGTTGTGCGCGCTGGCGCTGCTTCTCGGCATGGGCGAGGGCGGCTTCGCGCACCCAGGCGCCGTCGTCATGTGCTTTCACGCGGGTCGCGAGACGTTCGCGGTTGCACGGGCCGTCGCCATTCACGACGCGCCAGAATTCTTCCCAGTCGATATCGCCGTAGTCGTGCTGGCCGCGCGCTTCGTTCCACTTCAGGTCCGGATCCGGCAGCGTGACGCCGAGTACCTTGGCCTGATCGACGGTGGCGTCGACGAATTTCTGGCGCAGATCGTCGTTCGAGATGCGCTTGATGCCCCATTTCGACGACTGATTGCTGTGGATCGAGTCTTTGTCGCTCGGGCCGAACATCATCAGCACCGGCCACCACCAGCGGTTCACGGCTTGCTGGACCAACTCGCGTTGCGCTTCGGTGCCGCTCATCATCGACATCAGCGCGTCGAAGCCCTGGCGCTGGTGGAACGACTCTTCCTTGCAGATGCGGATCATCGCGCGGGCATAAGGGCCGTACGTGCAGCGGCACAGCGGAATCTGATTCATGATCGCCGCGCCGTCCACCAGCCAGCCGATCACGCCGACGTCCGCCCACGTGGGTGTCGGGTAGTTGAAGATGCTCGAATATTTGGCTTTGCCCGAGTGCAATGCGGCGATCAACTGATCGCGCGACACGCCGAGCGTTTCGGCCGCGCTATATAGATAGAGGCCGTGGCCGGCTTCGTCCTGCACTTTGGCCAGCAGGATCGCCTTGCGCTTCAGGCTGGGCGCGCGTGAGATCCAGTTGCCTTCCGGCAGCATGCCGACGATTTCAGAATGCGCGTGCTGCGAGATTTGCCGGACCAGCGTCTTGCGGTAGGCCTCAGGCATCCAGTCCTGCGCTTCGATCTTGCCGTCGGCGGCCATGACCGCGTCGAATTGCGACTGCTCGGGCGAACTCGCTGCCGCGTCGAGCGGGGCGACATTGCCGGGGATATCCAGGGATTGCGTGTACATGGGGACGCTCTCAGCGGAAGTTGTCTGTGTGTGCGCAGTATAAATCAACCGACCGGTCGGTTAATAAATTTTTTGAGACGACAGGCCGTTTTCGATAGGGACACCTTGGGTTCGTCGCCAAGGTGTTTCGCGAGCGTCGCCGCCCCGCGCCGACACATAACCTATAAAATTGCGAATTGGCCGCGATTTGAGGCCTTCATGCATCCCCCGGTACTCATGTTACGTCTAAGCGAAATTAAACTCCCGCTCGATCACCCCGAGAGCGTTCTCGAAGCCGCCGTCCGCGCGCGCCTCGCCGAACTCGGCGTGGGCGAGGACGGGCTCATCCGGTACACCGTGTTCCGCCGCGCGCACGACGCCCGCAAGCGCACCGACATCAAGCTCACTTACATCGTCGACGTCGAGGTGAAGGATGAAGCGGCCGCGCTCAAGCGACTCGCCGACGTGCCCCACTGCGCGGTGACACCGGACATGACGTACCGTTTTGTCGCCAAAGCACCGGCGCAGATGACTTCCCCGCGTCCGGTTGTGATCGGCATGGGGCCGTGCGGCCTGTTTGCCGGGCTGATCCTCGCCCAGATGGGTTTTCGTCCGATCATTCTCGAGCGCGGCAAGGCCGTGCGCGAGCGCACCAAGGATACTTTCGGGCTTTGGCGCAAGTCGGTGCTCAATCCTGAATCGAATGTGCAGTTCGGTGAAGGCGGCGCGGGCACGTTCTCGGACGGCAAGCTTTACAGTCAGATCAAGGATCCGAAGCACTACGGCCGCAAGGTACTCGATGAATTCGTCCGTGCGGGAGCGCCGGAAGACATTCTCTATCTGAGCCGGCCCCATATCGGCACGTTCCGTCTCGTCAGCATGGTCGAGAAGATGCGCGCGACCATCCACGAGTTGGGCGGCGAGGTGCGTTTCGAGACGCGGGTCGACGACATCGAAATCGATCAGGGCAAGGTGCGCGGGCTCAAACTGTCGACGGGCGAGCATTTGCGCTGCGACCACGTGGTGCTGGCGGTCGGCCATAGCGCGCGCGATACCTTCCAGATGCTGAGCGACCGCGGCGTCTATATCGAAGCGAAGCCGTTTTCGCTCGGTTTCCGGATCGAACATCCGCAAGGGTTGATCGATCGCAGCCGTTTCGGCAAGTTCGCGGGCCACAAGCAACTGGGCGCCGCCGACTATAAGGTCGTGCACCACTGCAGCAACGGGCGCGCCGTTTATAGCTTCTGTATGTGTCCTGGCGGCACGGTGGTCGCGGCGACTTCCGAGCCGGGCCGCGTGGTGACCAACGGCATGAGCCAGTATTCACGGGCCGAGCGCAATGCCAACGCTGGGATTGTCGTCGGCATCACGCCGGACGATTATCCGGGCGGCCCGCTAGCCGGCATCGCCTTCCAGCGCAAATGGGAAGAGCGGGCGTTCGAGTTGGGTGGCGGCAACTATATGGCGCCGGGCCAGCTTGTTGGCGACTTTATTGCCGGGCGGCCGTCCACGTCGCTGGGTTCGGTGGTGCCGTCCTACAAACCGGGCGTGCATCCGACCGATCTCAGCACGGCGCTGCCAGACTACGTAATCGAAGCGATCCGCGAAGCGTTGCCGCAAATGGACAAGAAGATTGCCGGCTTCGCGATGCATGACGCGGTGCTGACCGGCGTCGAGACGCGAACGTCGTCGCCGATTCGCGTGCGACGCCGGGATGACTTTCAGAGCATGAATGTCGAGGGCCTGTATCCGGCGGGTGAAGGCGCGGGGTATGCCGGCGGGATCTACTCGGCGGCCATCGACGGGATCGAAGTGGCCGAAGCGCTTGCGTTGAAGATGGTTGGGGTTCCGGCGGCGGTCTGACGAGTGATGGGTCTGTGCAAGCACTGAATGGCTGTTGCCCAGACGGGTTCACGGGGGCGAAGCGCTCGCGATGCATCGTCATGCGGATAACTGCTTCGCCGACATCGCGCCTGGAGTCCCGGTGAGGGCTCTCTAGTGCCGGGCGGGCTGAATACGTCCGGTTGCGCGCAGTCCGCCGAGGACCCATACCGCCACTCGCGGTACGTTCGACGACGCAGCCCCGCGACCAGGTGCGGGTGACCGCACGATAGCGTTCGCGCGGTCCGCCGCGACAGAGATGGCGATCGGGCACAATGCACGTTTCGCCTCGAACTGACCACCCGAATGACCATTCGCACTCTGGCTGCCGCATATAGCGCGGCGCTGCTTTGCCAATTCGCCGTTTCCCCGACTGTTTTTGCCGCCGACGCCCCGATGCACTGGGTCACCGCATGGGCGACGGCGTTGCAACCCATTCCCCAACGGTCGGATTTGCCGCCCCTGTATCGCGCCCCGGAGGTAGCAGGGCGAACAGTTCGCCAGATTGTCTATCCGACGCTGGCCGGTAAAACCGCACGAGTCCATCTCAGCAACGAGTACGGCAAGACGGCGCTCGTCATCGAGGAGTTGCGCATTGCGCGCTCGGCCGGCGGCGCGGCTGCGCTGGGCAATGGGGAGGCGCGTGTGACGTTCGGCGGCAAGAGTTCGGTGAGCGTACCACCGGGCGCCGAGTTGGACAGTGACCCTGTCGCAATCGACATCGCCGAGGGCGCACCTTACGCGATCAGTGCGTTTACGGGGCCGGAACAGCGGATTGTGGCGTGGCATCGGGTCTCGAATCAGTTGAATTACGTTTCCGCCCCGGGTAATCACACTGCAGATACTTCCGCTGACTCGTTTCGTGGCCGGTTCACGCAATATGTGTGGGTGACGGGTTTGTCGGTGGATGCGCCGTCATCGGCTGCCGTCGCCGCGATCGGCGACTCGATCACCGACGGTATGCGCTCGAGTCTGAATCAGAATCGACGCTGGCCAGACGCGCTGGCTCGCCGGTTCGCCAGCACTGGCGAGCACTCGACGGCGATCGCCAATCTTGGCATCAGCGGTAATCGCTTGTTGAGCGACTCGCCCTGCTACGGCGACGCGCTTGTCCGGCGTTTCGACCGGGACGTGCTGGAGCGCCCGGGCGTCAAGACGGCGATTCTGCTGATCGGAATCAATGACATCAACTTCGCGGAGATGCCGGCGCGTAGTGGACTCGACTGCGACTTTCCGCATACCTCGGTGACAGCCGCTGACCTGATCGCCGGCTACCAGCGCGTGATTGCGGACGCGCGGCACCGTGGCGTGAAGGTGTTCGGCGCAACGCTGACGCCTGCATCGCTACCTGCGCCGCGGGAAACTATCCGGCTGGCGGTCAACCAGTGGATTCGAAGCAGCCACGCTTTCGACGGTGTTGTCGATTTCGACGCTGCGCTACGCGACCCGGCGCAACCGAGTCGTCTGCAGCGCGCCTTTGACAGTGGTGACCATATCCATCCCAGCGATGCCGGGTACGCCGCAATGGCTGAAGCGGTTCCGGTGGCTGCTGTAGTGAATTCAACCCGGAAGTGAGTCGCCAAAAAAGATTTTCGTCAAACCCTTGTCACATGACTGATGTTCGCCTATAGTTCGCCTCCTCGTTTGCGAACGAGAGCCGCGGCGGAAACCAGCGGTTGTAGCGTCAACAAGGTTTTAAGCGAAAGCGAAAAAATGTTGTTGACGAAACGAAAAAGAGCCTTCATAATCTCGTTTCTCTGCTGCTGATGCAGCGACGCAGAACGAAGCGGTGCCGGGTGGTTGTGATGTTGACGACGCGCGGCGCTGTTCCGGTAGTGAGTGCGTAATCGATCTTTAAAAATTAACAGCCGATAAGTGTGGGCGCTTGATGCGCGACGCGCAGGTGGATCCTTCGGGGTTTGCTGGAAGCGAAAGTATCAAGTCTCACACGAGTATTAAAGGAAGGTTTTCCTGTCGGGGTGGATTCACGCCGGCAGGTTAATCATTCGTCAGTACGTTGAGTGAGCGACCGGTTCTTAACTGAACCGAAAAACAGTAACAGGTTTGAACTGAAGAGTTTGATCCTGGCTCAGATTGAACGCTGGCGGCATGCCTTACACATGCAAGTCGAACGGCAGCACGGGAGCAATCCTGGTGGCGAGTGGCGAACGGGTGAGTAATACATCGGAACGTGTCCTGTAGTGG
>NZ_JALOCP010000072.1:0-17369 GCF_030511745.1 Paraburkholderia sp. SECH4 | reverse complement strand
CCTCACGAACCACCGCGCTTAGCCGGAGCCCCCTACCGCGCGAGCGGTTTCGTTCGTCGACCCTGAACGGACGGTCTCTTGCATATGTCGAATGTCCCTTCATTCGCCCATGACGGACCATCAACTGAAGTCACATCACAGATTGGACCGCTGACCCGTCTGCCCCGACAGGCAGCGCAGAGGAACGTGGCGGTGATGCCACATTTCATCCAGCTGCATTGATAACATCTAAACATCAATGCTTCGAAAAAATGCACTTATCGCGTAACTCCATTTGCATGAGTATCTGTACTCAAGATTCCAGCGAGATTGGAACGAAAGTAAAACGCACCGGAGACAAGGCTATGTACAACGCAAGGCGCACATGGAGCGCCTAACGATCGCCCCTTGGGCGGGTAGTCTCGAGCCCCAGCCGGTTCGAGCACCGGACAACTCAACACACATCAGCCACGCATTCCGAACGCCATCGGCGTCACGGCCGCTTGTCACGCCTGGCGCTTTCGCCTAACGACCAATCCGAACACCCGTTTCTTTTTATATCGCTATGCCCTTCAGGAGACAACTTCATGCAAATCACCGGTATGTTGCACGGCGCGCGCCTCTTGCAATTCGTCGGATTCCCGGCGAGTGAGATCCTCGGCCCGAGCGCCAGCGAGGAGGAGATCAAGACTTTGATCGATCGTCATCGCCAGATATTCATCAAACCCGTTTTCAAAGGCGGAGTGGGAAAGAAGGGGAAGGCGGGTTTACTCGGCCGCGCGACCGATCTCAAGACGGCGTTGATCGAAAAAGAGCGGTTGTACTTCGCCGAGCATTCCGTCGGCCACCTGAAAGCAAAGTCGAATGGCGTGACGTTCGAAGCCGGCGTTCCGGCCCAGCATGAGGTCTATTTCTCGATCACCGACTCCACGCGTTTTCGTGCGCCGACCATGACGCTCTCGCATAAGGGAGGCATGGATATCGAAGAGGTCGACCCGAAGCATGTGGCGATGGTGCCCTTCGACGCGTTGACGGGTTTAAAGGCGTTTGTCGTGGCGAACGCGCTGAGCGAGATTGGTGCGCCGAAGGAGATCATCTCGCCGCTCGTGCAGCAGTTGCCGAAACTCTGGGAGCTCTTCCACGATTTCGGCATGACGACACTGGAGTTGAATCCGATCCGCATGCGCGAGGACAATAAGGGGCGCCTCACACCTGTCGCCTGCGACTTTAAGTGCGGTTTCGATCGCGACGATCCGCGATGGACGCGCCTCGGGCTGCCGCAACACCTGTTCGCAGCGGACTACTCCGACTTCGAGCAGGAGATCAATCAGTTGCGCACGCACCAGGGCCAGAGCGACGTGTATGTGATCAACGAGGAAGGCACGATTCTCGCGCCGACGTTCGGCGGCGGCGCCAACTCGCTCGTGACCGAAATGCTCGGCGACGCCGCGATCATCTCGTCGGATTTCGGCGGCAATCCCCCGTACGCGAAGATGAAGGAAGTGGCCCGTATCTGCTTCAAACACTGGCTCAAGCAGTCGAATGTACTCTTCATCATCGGCGGCAAGTCGAACAACACCGACATCTTCGAGACGCTGCGAGCGATGGCCGACGCTCTTCGCGAACACTTCAGCGAGTATGGGCCGACGCCGCTTTACGTGGTGCTGGGCCGGGGAGGCCCGAACCTCGTGCGTGGGATGGCCACGCTGAGAGACACATGCGACTCGCTCGGTCTGCCCTATCGGCTCTTCGGATTCGACTCTGACATCAGCGAGGTCATCCAGTACGCGCGTCAGGCGGACGCCTGGATGCGCGCCAGTGGCCGGGCCGAGATCGCAGCACGGATCGGCGCACCCGCGACGGAAACCGAAACGGCTCAAGCCTGAGGAGAGCAACGTGTACAAGCAAAACAGCAGCCAGTTCAAGTATTTCGTCGGCGTCAACTCGCTCGCGCAGATCGCCACGCATGACGATCGCGTGTGCGTGCTCAATATCCTGGGCGGTGAGTCCTCGGACGTGACGCCCGTCAGTCACGCGTTCTCAGGCGGGAATATTGCTTTCGGCACGGCGCCGGGGAAAGGCGGGCAAGTGCTCCCCACATCGATCGGAGATATCCCAGTCTACAACAACGTCCGCGAGGGTCTGGAAGCGGGGCATCGGTTCAACTGCGGCGTGGTCTATCTACCGCCATCGGCGGCCCGCGACGGCGTCGCCGAACTGATCCGCGTCAATCCCGATCTGAAGAAGATTTTCATCATCACCGAAAAGATCGCCGTACACGACGCCCGCGAAATTCGCGCGATGGGTCAGCAAGCGGGCATCGACATCTTCGGTGCGAACGGGCTCGGCGTCGCTGACTCGTGGAATCGCGTAAGAATCGGCGGAGCACTCGGCGGCGATAGTCCGGACGATTCATTGCGCAAGGGATCGATCGCCATCTTCTCGAACTCCGGCGGCTTCAGTACGACGATCGCGCAGTACCTGCGCATGAGCGGCTGGGGCACATCGACCGTCATCTCGAGCGGCAAGGACGTCTACATCCACTATGCCGCGCCGGAATTTGCGTTCGCACTCGCCAACGATGCTCGAAGCAAGGCCGCGGTGCTCTATTGCGAACCGGGTGGCTACTACGAGGCCGATGCGGCCTTCACGAAACCGGTGGTCGCCTGTGTGGTGGGCCGGTGGAAGAGCCGCCTCACGCGTGCGGTCGGCCACGCGGGCGCGATGGCCGGCGGCTCCGACGACGCGCAAGCCAAGGAGCGGTGGTTCATGGAAATGTTCGGCGTAGACCGCCTCTTCACGCCCGACGACCCGTGCTGCTCCGCCAAGGGCGCGGTCGTCACGAACATCGCGCATATCCCGGCGGCGCTGACCGCCGTCATGCGCGCCAACGCGACGATGCCTGATTTCGAGCCCGAAGGCAGCCTTGCGCTCAAGCCGTGGTTCGGCTCCGACCAGGGAATTCAGCTTCCGTCCGACCTTGCGATCCCCGTAGTGGGAGCAGTCGCGCCCTACGAAGAGCAAGTCTTGCAGGTCAATCGACAAGTCGGTGCGATTGCGCCACGTCAGGCGTTGAAGGATGCGTCGGGAGCATCGCAGATGGATGCGAAAACGCAAGTGAGCAGCCTGTATGGCGCCTCGATGCTCGACGCGGCGACGCATTCGCTCGAAGCGAACGTCAGCCTTGCCCTGCTTCACGAGTTCGGCGGAGAAAACGACGAGAAGCTCATCGATGTCGCGATCGCTGCGTCCGTCAATCTGCACGGAACGCCGGAACTCGCGGCAGCGCAAGCCGCACGCGAGGCCGGCAATGCGCCCAACGCCATCTTGGCCGCCGCGACCTCGATCATCGGGCCGAACCGTCAGCGCGCGGCGCGGGATGCCGCGAAATGGATGATCGAACGCTTCTCGGCAGCCGGCCTTACGAGTGCGCTCGACGAGAACTTTGACATCGCCCGGATCGACGCTAGCGGCTGCGAGCCGCTCTTTGCCGACACGCGCGATCTGCGCGCCGAAGCGATGCTTGCGGGACTCGCCGAGCGTGGAGTCAGATCGGTCCTCGTGCGCTGGCTCACGTCTCAGCCCGCTTGCCCGACGGCAGACGCTGTCCTGGCCGCGATCTCCATGACGCTCGCGTGGGGACCGCTGATGCGCAAGCGCATCTCGCGCGTCACGGCCGAGAGCCTGCCCTGGTGGACCATGTTGTTCGGGACGCTGATCGGTGCATCGGCGGACGCCTCGCGACACTGTCCCGACAGCTTTTGCGGCTTTACCACGCAAGCGCTGCTGAACGAACGCAGCCTGACCGAAATCTGTTTTGCCGCGTTGCTCAACCTCGCGCCGGAGCCCAACGATCTGTTCGCCTTCAAGACGCTCGTCGGTCTGCTGCTCACCAACGGTCCGGGAGCCATCTCGGCGCAGGGAGCAAAGGGCGCGGTATCCGCTGACGGCCCGGAAAGCCCCGAGCGCGTGCAACTCAACAAGGCGCTGGTCGGCTTTCTCACCCATACAGGTTATACGCATGGCGGCAATGGCTATGAAGGCATCGCGTTCCTGATCGAAGCGTTCAGGGACAGCGGGCTTGCCGATCCGTCCGACCCCGCGCACGGCGTGGACCTGCGCTCGCTGGCCGAGCGCTCGGTCGAGCGCTATGCGCAGTACAAGGCCCGACAGAAGCATGCCGGCAGCCTCGATATCGCGAAGCTGCCGGGCGTGAACCATCCGGTCTTCAAGGACAGGCCGGTCAACTACGACCCGCGCGAAGTGTTCATCGCGGAACTGTGCGAGAAGCGTGGCGAATATAACGTGTTCCATGCTTTCTATCGCGAACTGGTGCAGGCGTTGTTTGATGCCGGCGTCTCCCGCAACGTGTACTGCGTAAACGTCGATGCCGTGATCGCAGCGCTGCTGCTGAAGATGCTGTGGCAGCCGCTGCAACGTGGTGAATTGACCGAGACTGATCTGGAAATCGCCGCGTTCACGATCTTCCTTTATCCCCGCATGCTCGGATGCGCGGCGGAAATCGACGATCACCTGAACCGGGGGCGCAACATGGACACCCGAACGCCCGCGTCCCAGTGCCGCTTTGTAGCTTGAGCGCTTCCCCGACACTGATAACCAACGGACATCAATCGTTTCGAAAATAGCACTTATCGTTTCGTGTGGTTCGGGCGAATATTCGACAAACAACAAATCGCCCGAACACCGCAAGTTCAAAATTTCTGGAGACAACTCGATGCATCCCTCCTCACCCCCGCTGGCCCCCGGGCAATCGAAGGCATCCGCCGTGCTACGCGTGACGGCAGGCAACTTCCTGGAGCAGTTCGACTTCTTCCTGTTCGGCTTCTATGCGACGCAGATTGCCGCGGTCTTTTTCCCGGCGGGGAGCGAGTTCGCTTCACTGATGATGACGTTCGCAGTGTTCGGCGCGGGCTTCCTGATGCGGCCGCTCGGTGCGATCATCCTCGGCGCGTACATCGACGATGTCGGCCGCCGCAAGGGCCTGATCGTCACGCTGTCGATCATGGCGAGCGGCACCATCCTGATCGCGTTCGTGCCCGGCTATGCGACGATCGGACTCTTCGCCCCGGGCCTGGTTCTCATTGGCCGTCTGCTGCAGGGCTTCTCCGCGGGTGCGGAACTGGGCGGCGTATCGGTTTATCTCGCCGAGATGGCGACGCCGGGCCGCAAGGGCTTCTTCACGAGTTGGCAGTCGGCGAGCCAGCAAGTGGCGATCGTCATCGCTGCCGCGCTCGGCTTCGCGCTCAATCAGTGGCTCGACACGGCGGCGATCGCTGCGTGGGGATGGCGCGTGCCGTTCTTCGTCGGCTGCATGATCGTGCCTTTCATCTTCATCCTGCGGCGCAATCTCGAGGAAACGCAGGAATTCAAACAGCGCCAGCATCGCCCGAGCATGCAAGAAGTCTTTACGACGCTCGTGCAGAACTGGAATGTCGTGAGCGCGGGCGTGCTCCTGGTCGCAATGACCACCACGAGCTTCTATCTGATCACGGTGTATGCGCCGACCTTTGGCAAGACGGTCCTGCATCTGAGCACTGCCGATAGCCTGCTCGTCACGCTGTGCGTGGGGATCTCCAACTTCATCTGGCTGCCGATTGGTGGCGCGTTATCGGACCGGATCGGACGCCGTCCGCTCCTTCTCGGAATGACGATCCTGGCGATTGCGACCGCTTACCCCGCGCTATCGCTGCTGGCTCACGCTCCGAGCTTCGTCAACATGCTGCTTGTGCTGCTCTGGCTCTCGTTCATGTACGGGATGTACAACGGCGCGATGGTCGTCGCACTCACCGAAGTGATGCCGGTCGAAGTGCGTGTCGCTGGATTCTCGCTGGCCTACAGCCTTGCGACGGCGGTCTTTGGCGGTTTCACACCCGTTATCTCGACCGCGCTCATTCACATGACGGGCGATAAAGCCGCGCCGGGCTACTGGATGAGCTTCGCCGCGGTGTGCGGGCTCGGTGCCACACTCGCACTGTATCGGCGCCGTCGCGTTCCGCTGCATGCGGCTTCCTGAAGCATCGCTTCGCTCCTCGAACTTCAGCCTGGCGTTCTTTCAACCATGAAATCCATCCTTCTGAAACTCTGCACCGCCTCGCTCCTCGGCAGCGCCGCCGCTGCGGCGAATGTGCAGGCCGCCGATCTGCACGTGATGAGCTCTGGCGGCTTCACCGCCGCCTACAAGCTGCTCGGCCCGAAGTTCGCGGCGTCCACGGGCAACACGCTCGATACCGCGCTCGGACCGTCGATGGGCAAGTCGCCGGAGGCCATTCCCAACCGGCTTCAGCGCGGCGAGCCTGCCGACGTGGTGATCATGGTCGGCTATGCACTCGACGACCTCATCAAGCAGGGCAAGGTGATCCCCGATTCGCGCGTCGAGCTCGCGGATTCGCGCATCGGCATGGTGGTGCGCGATGGCGCGCCGAAGCCCGACATCGGGTCTGAGGCGGCGCTCAAGGAAACCTTGCTGCATGCCCGGTCGATAGCTTACTCGGATAGCGCGAGCGGCGTCTATATCGAGCGCGAATTGTTCAAGCGGCTCGGCATCGAGGAACAGGTGAAGACCAAGGCGAAGATGATCCCGAAGATCCCGGTGGCGTCGGTGGTTGCAACCGGCGACTACGAAGTGGGATTTCAGCAGGTGAGCGAGTTGCTGCCGGTGAAAGGCGCGGCGTACGTCGGCAAGATTCCGGAGTCGATGCAGTCCGTCACGCGCTTTGCGGCCGGCGTCCCGGTCGGCGCGCAGCATCCGAAGGAGGCGAAAGCGCTGCTCGACTATCTCGCGTCGCCCGCCGTGCAGCCGGAGGTGACATCGACCGGGCTCGATTCCGTCGCCACGCGTTGAGACGACGGAATCGATTCAGCCCGGCAGGTCGGCGGGCTGATCGAAAGCTTCTTCGGGCTCATGCGCCAGGCTCAATGCTTCTTTCAGACGCGCCCGGTCGCAGGCGCGCTCCCACATCGATACGAAGATCACCGCGCAGGCGTTGCTGATCACGCTCGTCAGGGCACGCGCCTCGGACATGAAGCGATCGATGCCGACCAGTAGCGCGACGCCTGCAACCGGCAGATCGGGAATGACGGCGAGCGTCGCGACGAGCGCAACCAGTCCGCTGCCCGACACGCCCGCCGCGCCCTTAGATGTGACCAGCATGACCACGAGCATCGTCGCGATCTGGCCGCCCGAGAGATGTACATCGCACGCTTGCGCGATGAACATCGAGGCGAGCGTCAGGTAGATCGCCGTGCCGTCGAGGTTGAAGGAATAGCCGGCGGGCAGCACGAGACCCACGATGCCCTTGTCGCAGCCAAGCGCTTCGAGCTTGACGATGAGGCGCGGCAGCACCGGTTCGGTCGACGACGTCGCGAGCACGATGACGAGTTCCTCGCGAATGTAGCGCAGTAAACGCCAGAGGGAGAAGCGATGCAGGCGTGCGAGCGGACCGAGCACGCAGACGACGAACAGCAGGCACGCCGCATAGAACGACAACATCAGCATGCCGAGCGAGCCAATCGAACGGATGCCGAAACGGCCCACCGTGAACGCCATCGCGCCGAATGCCCCGACGGGGGCAAGCCGCATGATCAGCGCGAGGATGCGGAACAGCACGTGTGCGAAGCTATCGATGAATTCCTGCACTCGCCGTCCGGCGCTTCCGCTGGCGTTCATTGCGAAGCCGAACAGAAGGGCAAGCAGCAGGACCGGCAGAACCTCGCCTTTCTCGAAGGCGCCGACGAGCGTCTCCGGAATCACATGCAGCGCGAATTCGACGAGTCCGTGTGTCTGCGTGCGAGTCGAATACTGCGCGAGGATGGCAGTGTCCAGATGATGTGCGTCGATATGCAGTCCCGCGCCCGGATGCAGCGCGAACGCGGTCGCGAGCCCCAGGACGAGTGCAACGATGGTGAGAAAGTAGAACAACGCCAGCGCCTTCAGGATGGTCCGGCCGATCTTCGAGCCGCTCACAAGCGACGTGATGCCGGTGACGATCGTGCAGAAGACGATTGGCGCGATCATCATGCGTACCAGCGCGACGAACGCATCGCTGAGCGGTTTCAGCGACGCGCCGACCTGTGGCCAGAAGTGGCCGACAGTCATGCCGAGCCCCATTCCAAGCAGGACCTGGACGTAAAGCAGCCTAAAGGGCCTTGGTAGTGTCATTTCGGGGTCTTCTTCGCCGCACCGACCATGCCGCTTCGCTTCGTGTCGAGGATTGTCTGGTAGAACTGCTGCGCGGCCGGCGCGAGGGGGCGTCCCCGGCGTCTGACAATACCGACTCGCCTCGTCACGACCGGATCGACGAGCGGCACGCTGGTCAAAATCGGATGGTCGCGCATGGGCATTGCCATTGAAGGCACCGCTGCCACACCGAGTCCCGCTTCGATCAGGCCGAGCATGGTGGTGACATGGCGAGTCTCGCAGACGCTCGGCGCTGTCGGCGCCACGTTGGTCAACGCCTGATCGAGCAGCAGGCGGTTGCCGGAAGTCTTGTCGACGGAAACGTATTCGTGTTCATAAAGCTCGCTCCAGGTCACCTGCTTTTTCCGAGCAAGGGGATGATCGCGACGACACGCGGCGACGAACCGTTCCTGCAGCAGGACCTTGAACTCGACCTCGGTTTCCTGGCTGCCCATGAAGCTGACGCCGAAATCGGCTTCACCGCTGATGACCGAGCCGAGCACCTCGTTGGCGCTCGAGTCCAGCAGCTTGACCCGGATCCGCGGATAGCGGCTGTGATAGGCGGCAACGACGCTCGGCAGGAAATAGTAGGCGACCGACGGCACACATGCGATGGTCACATGACCGAGGCGGCTGCTGGAGACGTCGCGGATGCCGAGCAACGCGACATCGAGATCGTCGAGAAGTTGTTCCGCGCTTGGGGCGAACACGCGACCTATGGTGGTGAGCGTCACGCTGCGGGTGGTCCGCTCGAAGAGCCGCACGCCGAGCGCCGCTTCGAGCTTCTCGATGCGCCGGCTCAGCGCTGGCTGCGAAATATTGACCGCCTCCGCTGCTTTGCGGAAGCTGCCCAACTCCGCGACGGCTCGAAACGCCTGCAAATCGTTCAGGTCGAAGTTGACGCCCACGGGCCATCCTCCGCATTTTAGATGCGGCTATTTTGCATGATACGGACGCGCCCTTCGAGGCAACACTCGGTGATTAGCCCGCGAGGGGTCACCGAAGTCGGGATCGAGGGCCGGTTTCGTCGTGTCAGCGGTCATTCATGGCCGAGAGGTGGGCGTCTTTTCATGGCCGGTTCCTGTCTGTCGCCGATCGGCAGCACGCGACCGATACTGTTGAAAAAGTCGTAGCGCGTCGCCCTAACACCAGGAGTGAAAAATTCGACCTCTCAGATCGCCCCACAAACCGCTCGCGAGCATCGGTTAAGGGTAAAACGACCCATGAAAACCGGGTTAGAACGACCGTCACCGACTTTTTCAACAGCATCGACCCACAGCGGCCCTTCGACAATGTGCGAAGTCAACGGCTGCTTCTGTTTGTAGAATGTCTGGCGTCAATAGGGCCGCCTTTTGGGCGGTCCTATTGTCTACCTGGAGAGCGCACAGTACGGTTTGAACGCATCTCGCAACTCAGGAGGCATCCCGTCAGGTCGACGAGTTGCCTTCAACGGTCGTCGCTATCGCGACCCGCAGACGCCGGCCGAGGCGGGCTTACGGTTATGGCGGCACCAGTAAGTACCCAAGCCCGCTGGCTGGGCGCGAACCGCGGTGCCAGGGAGCCGTCATTGATTTCGCGCGTCACGGCAAAGCGACGGAACGAAGTCGCCGGTAAGAACAGGCGGGAATTGTCCGGGAACCCATCGCTGGCAGTATCCACGTCTCCCTCGCGTGCCGATATTACGCCGTCGCCATTGGTATCGACCCGTTTGACTTCGGCCACATAGGCGTCGTACAGGCGCTGCGGGAATGGCGTGCCCTGCTCGAACGATGCCACTCGCACATAGGTGTCCAGGTAGATTTCGTGGGCCAGCCCGCTCGGGATGAAGCGCTGGCGGTATTCCCGCTGGTTATCGACGTTCGCGTCGAATCGGTCGGGGTCGCGCGGACCTGCGCCACCCAGCGGAGCCGCATTGTTCGGATCGTCACCATAGTCGATCGGACTGTTCTTCACGCCTGCCGGTCCAGAGCCAGGAATCAGTGACGAGAGCGCGCCAACTTTGCCGGCTTCAAAGGTACCGGGGATACCGCCGGTAAAAGGTAACTCGTAGAGTGGATGGATCCAGTTGGTCGTGTAGTTGAATTCCCAATAGCCGTGACAATCAGACTGCTGCATGCAGTTAAGCGCCCCCATGCTTAGCTGGATCGGCACGATATTGGTCTGGCGGTCGGGGAAGTGGTCGGAAGCGTCGGGCAAATGCGGTGCCCTGCCATCCATTGTGAATAGCCGGCCCGGCACGTTGTTGTGTGTGCCCATCGCCCGCAAGGCGGCCGCGTCGGCGGCTGTCATTGTGCCGAACTGGGCGTGCCCGTCGGGTCGGGGTGGTGCGACATCCGGCACGTGTAAATCGTGGATCATCCAGCCCTCGTACCAGCCGCTTTCATTGTTAATCACAAACAGATATGACAGGTCGGTAAATACATCGATGAAGGCGCGAACGTTGTTAGGATCAGTGGGCAGCCCAGGCTTCGGTTCGACCACCAGGCGCACCGCACCGATGGTTGGCAAGCCGCAGTCGGCGCCAGTTGCCGTCAGCATCGCCTGGTCGTTGATGCCCGGGAATCGTGCCGTGAACGGATTGGGTTCGAATCCTGTTGTGGACAGCAGGTAATACTGGAACAGCTGGCTCGGTTTGTCGGCCTCGGCAAAGGCCTGAATGGGCAAATAGGAATGGGGCCGCTCGGCCATCCTTTGGAGGAGATCCTGCAGCGAGTCCGGCAGCTGCGCGATGTCGCCGCGCTGACGCACCAGCGCGCCGTCAGCGGCAGCGTTCGGATTCGGATGGCAAGGTGGCGGCGGCTGTTCCGCGCATGCCTGGCCTGCGGCCAACGCGGCGATGAAGGCGGCAGCGGACAGGCTGGCAGCACGAGAAACCAGTGGTCTGAAGCTGCGGGGCTTGAATAACGATTTCATGACTCCTCCTGAGGTTGACCCGCTTCGACGGACAGATCTGCAGTTAGGTAATGATGTGTGGCTTAACCTCCATTGAAAGTTGAGTCGCGGGGTGTCCATGGTCGGGCAGCGGGTCGCCTGTCACAGAGCATGACGCTGCCTCGCGGTGGGCAACCCGCGATGCGATGTAGCTGGGTGAAATCGGCAAATCGGATGCCGTGGGAGACGTGTTGAGTAAACGGGTTGGAGGATGAGATATTCCGGGCGCGGCTAAAGAATGCAGTGGCAGTCATAGCTGTCGGAGTCCATTGTGCGCTCGTGGAAAGCTTTTCGAGGTCGACAACCAGCAGTAACAGTGCGCGCTGTCGCTCGGAGTTCGTCGCCGCGACCTGTACGTGATCCGTCGCGACGGGCGACCGGAAATTCACAAGTTGGCGATACGACCGCGGGGTGGGTTCAACGACAGAGCAAGCTTACGAAGCAAGCGCGTATGAAGCGCTCCGCGTACTTGCCGCAACACCCGGCTGTATTCGCGCACTACCTGAAGGCAGGCTGAAGAAGTCGCCGATCGTCGTCGGAGCAGCGGCAAAGTTGCGTCAAGTTGCAGGCGTAACGGCGTCGCCGTCGTTTGATCGCGCCACGTCGCCCTCGGCCGAAAGGCCGATTGCTTCCTTTGATGGAGCGCTCGAAATAGGCAATAACGCTGCTGAACGAGCGTTGCGGGTCGTGGCCCTCGGGCGCAAAACTTTCTGCACTTCGGCCTTCACAGCGGCGGCGAACGAATTGTCGTGATCTACACATTGGTCGCGACCGCCAAAGAACGGCCCTGATCGGACGCTTGCGATTTTTCATTGTTGGCGATCTATGCAGCTCAGTCGAATGTCGCATCTTGGCCGGTCACTGCCTCATGCGTTCGGCATGTCTCGACCCCGAGGCGACGGGGCGCGTTGTCCAACGCGGGCAATCAAAGGCACTGCCGCGAGCGCTGCATCAGCGTCCGGACAGCGATGATTCCCGCCAGTGCTCATACAGTGCTGCGATATCAGTCGAGCAGAACAACTTCATCGACTCGCCAATCTGTTCGAGCGGCCAGTCCCACCAGTTCATCTCTAGAAGCATTTCAATTTCGCCGTCCGAAAACCGCTTTCGAATCGGCTTCGCTGGATTCCCGCCGACGACCGTATAGGGCTCTACATTCTTCGTTACGAGAGCGCGACTTCCGATCACAGCACCATGACCAATGTGGACGCCTGGCATAATCATCGCCTCGGAACCGATCCAGACATCGCTCCCGACAATCGTGTCGCCGGCAGGTTCGAATGCGTCACAGGCGTCGGCAAACGCAGGCTCTTCCTGCATGTAGAAAAACGGAAATGTGGTGACCCAATCGTTCCGGTGCCCTTGATTGCCCGCCATCATGAACGTGGCGCCACTTCCGATGGAGCAGAAGCTACCGATGATCAGCCGGTCCCCGACTTTGCGATCTGACCCAAGGTAGCGTGCACAGTCATCGAACGGGTGTCCGTGGTAGTAACCAGAGTAGTAGCTGTAACGCCCCACGATGATGTTGGGATTGGTCACCTGCTCGGAAAGCGGCTTCCCCTTGAATGGGCTGTCGAAGTAATTTTCCATAGAGAATCACGGTGGAGTGTGGGTTATGTTCATTTTTTCAGCGCGCGGGTCGCGAGGAAGATTGGTATGAATCGATCCACTGTCGGCGACAACATACCTGAGAGGCGAGTCGTAGTTGGCGTTCCAACGATTCGGACGCGCCGCGCTACCACTCGCCCGCCCTTCTTGATCGCCTAGTGTTGCGCGACAACTGACTGCGGCACCGTGTCGGCTCTTAACGTTGCGGCACTTTTCTCTGACGTGCTTTTTCGCTGTGGATCGTTCGCGGCGGTTGCGAATTCTCTCACTCTCTGCGATGCCTCCGCAAGCAGGTTTGCCGCCTGACGTGCCGTGATGCGGCTTTGCGCAACGCCCTTCGCATCGAGCGCAATCACCTGGTACAGCTCGCGGTCGCACTCGAGTTCTTGCTGATATTGCTCCGCCGTGTCCACCAGCAATTCAAGAAGCGTCTGACGACGCCGTCTTTCCTCAAGCGTGATGGAAGGATTCCTACATATTGAGGACGCAAGTGTGATCAAGGTATCCAGTTGAGCCAGGTGCCGGTCGCATAAATCGAAGGCGGACAGCGCAAGCTTTTCGTACTGGAGTGCGTCGACAGGCGGACGTGAAGCGGGTTGATTTTTTGTGGACTTGCTCATGGTGCGATCTCCCTGTTACTTCTTGGATCGCCCGACACTCGCTAAAAACTTGGGTGAGCGGGCACGAAGTAGGGTTAGCAGACCGGCGTTCCAACGAACCGGCGAGCCTTGCGGCTCCCCTACCAAGGCCCGCCCATTGAAATATAGACGTGCAGAGGTAGACGCACGACCCGCGGAGCGGGTGTGCGGTTGGAACGTCAGGCTGCTAAACCTGGTCACCGGGTGTTTCCCGACGACTTGGTAATTATAAGGGAGACCACCGAGGTTGACTTCAACCTTGTAGGCTAAATGTTTGATTTGGCCGAATGGATAAGAGGAGATAGGACGAGGGTGGCGTGTGTTTGACCGAGGCCGCCATTCGCCCATCGGCGCTAGCCCTTCCGCTAACTGCCACTGACTGGACGTTCGTCGTCCCGCCGCACGAACACCCGATCCCAGCTTCAACGAACGCGCACTTTCGCCCCGTTTGAGTCACCCAGAACTCGCCTCCCGCTGTCCGTTTTCGCAGCGGCATGAGACCTCCGCCGAAGACTCATCGGCTCCGCACGGCGCGACAGGGACTTTGGGAACAACGTCTACCGTTTGGGAGGGGAGTTCTGTCTCGGCAGGTTCGATGATGGCAACCAGACCAGTCTCCAATCTGGCATGGCGTTCGAACAAGGCGAGAAGTTCAGGGCGCAGTCCGTCGCCGCGTTGTGCTGCAAGAGCATGAAGCGAGAGAAATGGCAACATGGTCGAACTCCAGTCGATGAAAGGCAGGCGAGCGCGATGACGATGAAAGAATTGGCATGTCGGGCGCCTGCGAGATAAGTGTGGTTCGGACGCGCCGCGCGTCGTCCGCCGACCTCGGCTAGTGCGGGATCGAATGCTCAAGCTAGCGCAGCAGATCGGTACGGGCACTCCGTTTCTTGCTGTTCAATTGCGATGAACGTAGAGCCACGCTTAACGCGCACAGTTATGCGGTTTTGTCGCCTTTGACCGCCGGCGCGGTTGCCTACGAACGGCACGCAATAGTGACCATAGTCATCACAAGCCGCATGGCCGTTCTTCGAGTATTGCAGCAAGAAACGGGGGGCTGCTGACTGCTCGCGCCAATATTGTTCAGGCAGAGAGGCGCGATCGTGCATCTCTCTTTCAACCACAGTCAATGAGGAATTCACCATGTCCAAGGAAGATGACAACAAGGCCATCGTCGGCCGCTGGTTCACCGATTTCTGGGGCAAGACCTGCAACCTCGAAATCGTCGACGAGCTTGCCGCTCCTGACATGCTTCTGCGCTACTCGCTGCACGAGCCGCGCCGTGGCCGCGAGGACATCAAGGCATTCATGACCGATTTCCGCGAAGCATTCCCGGATCTCAACTTCTGGGGCGCCGCTGATCTCATCGCCGAGGGGGACTATGTAGTCGGTCGTTGGGAAGGTGGCGGCACGCATACCGGTCCGGCATTCAGCGATTTCCTCATTGGATCGTTGCCGGCTGCGACCGGACGGAAAATGCGCTTCACTGGCACGACTGTGCTCCAGCTAAAAGACGGCAGGATCGTTGAAGAAATCGGCCTGGACGACGGCGTGACCGCTCTGCAGCAACTCGGACTCATCAAAACAGCGTGATCGAAGGCACGATCCGTCCGATTTGTTTGCGCAACGCCATGTGCATCTAATGCTACAACGGGCCGGGTATCCCCCTGCCCGTTGTAGCCCGTGACGCCAACCGCGAAGGGATTGGAAACGATCGTTATCGTTCGGATACCTACCGATAAAATTCGAAAACCACATTGCGCTGGGCTTTGACCGGTTCAGGTGGGATGCGCATGGAGACCATGGCGCTTCGACCGCCGCTCCGTCGTGCTGCTTGATGTATTGGTGCCGGATGACGCGCAGGCAAAGCATCTGGAGGGGTATAGCGCGGCGCTGCTATTCAGCGGCGGCATAAAACAGATGTTTGTAGCGATCGGCAAATCAGCGAAAAGAGGCCAGAAAAAAGGCCTGTTCGTGATGCAAACGCACGCACATGACCGATAGAATTTCGTCCTATACACACGTGACGCACTGTCGCGCGTTCGAGATCTGTCGGATCGCTTTCTCACATCGGATTTCTGGTTAATTCAGCATGGCACGGCTTGCACGGCACTACGTCCCAGAACAACCGCAGCACGTTATCTTGCAGGGGCTCACGGGGCCCGCATTCCTGGACGAAGGAGACTACCTGTACTTCCTCGCCTGCCTGGCAGACGCAGCGCGCGTCGCCGATCTGGCAGTCCACGCATGGGTGCTCATGCCTGACGCGATACAGTTCCTCGTCACGCCTTCATACGAGTCGAGCGTGCCCGTGGCGATGCAAGCGGTCGGCCGTCGCTATGTCGAGACCTTCAACCGCCGCCATGGACGCCGCGGTGCGGTGTGGCGTGGCGAGTACCGGGCAACAGTGATTGAGCCCGATCGATATTTCCTGCTCGCGAGCCAGGTCATCGATCATGCGCCGGTGCGCAACCGCCTTGTAGCCGAGCCGGGAAACTATCAATGGTCTAGCTACACGCACCACATCGGGCTGCGTGTCGATAACTTCATCAAGGACCATCCACTCTACCGGGCGCTCGGCGATACGCCGTTCGAGCGCCACCAGGCTTACCGCGATTTGGGCGTACAGCCTCTTGACGAACGCGAGGTCAATGACCTGATGCAGTCGACGCTCAAGGGCTGGGTGCTCGGCAGCGCCGCGTATTGCGAGTGGGCGGCCCAGACAGCCAACCGACGTTTGATGCCCCTGCTGCTGCGCGACCGGCCGCCCCAAGGTTTGCACGACACGCGTCCTCGCACACGTGGGCTAACCAAAAGATAAACGAGCAAGGAAACCTTGCTTGTTTGAGAGGTGCTACGTCAGGAGATGGCGATGCCGTTCGATGAACTGATGTGGCTCACTTCACGCGGCATGTGGAGGGTACGCTCAGAGGTCTAGCCGAGCCACTTGCAAAGGCAAAAAAGAAAAATGCTCGTCGCGATGCGATTCATACGCTTTCGAGCATCGTCGGAGCCATCATTCTGGCTCGCGCGGTTGATGACCCTGAACTCTCGGAAGAGATTCTTCGTGAGGTGCGAGCGGCTCTGGACTAAATACGCGCCTATCAGGTGATGCCCAATTGAGCGGGCGATTGTCCCTTGTGACCCCTCCTTCTTCACAGGAGTCCAACGAGACTGCAAACACGGTAGACGAGTTGATGTCCGCAGTGCAATGCATAGCCGACGTTAGAATGCCGGTGCAGGTGCAGTGACCAAGGACCACAGATGACCGGTCGCTGCCTGACGCGGACGGCTCGGTTCGACCCAACTTAGCCGTTGACCGATTGCGGTCGAGGGACGCGTCTAAGACTAGATCGAATTATTTTCGGGGTCGTCGCTCCCCAACTTCCCGATTCTCCGTCACGGCTCGGCGAACGGCTTCCAAAAGGTCGGGGCGCGCCTCGGGGTCGGGGACTTCGATCAGCTTGCGCGGAGCCTTGGCTTGGGGCTTCAGCGTCACACCGTAAAGTTTTTGCGGCGCAGTCATAATTCGTCTCCGGCTTCGATCACAGCTAATTCGGACGGCAGGCTCGGTCTTGCTTCTGGTTTCCGAAAATCACGCTTTCGGATCTTTACTGAGTAGGGAACTGTGGACTCCGTGCGTCGCGCGTCTCCAGGCTTCGTCGGCGCGTTGCTGGGCCGATTTCACGGTATATGCAACCCCTTGCTTGCCTTTCGGCGCTGGCGAAAACGTCGAAGTCAGACCGGAAAATGTCCGGCGGATAGTCTTGCTCACCATGGCACGCTCCGAGTTTGTGTCGGAATGATAAGTCTAGGTCTTTACGTGCAATCCGCGATACTGTACGTTTATACAGTGTCTTGGGGAGTCCACTATGGACGCGAGAGAACGCCTCAAGCGAAACCGCGCCCGTACGATCACGTTGCGCCAAGCGAGTCCGCGTCAATCCACTACGCCCTTTGTGAACGGCGGTCGAAATCCGACGTTAAACGGCGGCGTCAGTCAGGAATTCGGA
>NZ_JALOCP010000071.1:0-18717 GCF_030511745.1 Paraburkholderia sp. SECH4 | reverse complement strand
TGTCGTTGCAGGCGCTTGAAAGTTAACACAAATTCGAATTTGTTAACAGTATTGGGTTTAAGCGGCAACTCGACGAATTCGCCGCTTTGCAAGGTCTCCGCGACGAACAGGCCGGGAATGGCGGCGACGCCATAGCCGTCGCGAACCAGTTGAACGATCGCGGCCACCGAGGGCGAACAGGTGATGCGCGTTTGCCCGGCCGGCATGCCGAGTTGCTGCGCGAGCGCATGAACGATGCTCTCGAGCGCGACTTGCGGCGCTGTGCCGCGCCCGAAGGTCAAAACCGGACGCTCCAGCACGCGCAGCGCGAGCCCTTCGGCGCGCCTGGACAACAAGCCACGTTTCGCGATCCACCGAACCGGATAGCTGGCGATCGCGCTGGAGACGATCTTCGTACTGTCGATGCCCTCGACCCGTATTACGAGGTCGAGCTCGCCGCTCAGCAGACGCCGTTGCAACACCGAACTCGAATCGACAGTCAGGTCCACTTCGAGCCGTGGAAAGCTCGCGTTCAGCTGGGTGACGTAGTGCGCGAGCCAGCTATGGACGACGGTCTCGATGACGCCCAGGCGCAGCTTGCCGCCAACCACGATTTCCTGGCCCGCAGCCTCCCGCAATGTGCGCGTGGCATTGACGACGTTCTTCGCGGGCCCGAGCAGATTCTGGCCCGACGGTGTCAGCCGGAAGCTCGTTGTCGAGCGGTCGACGAGTTCCGTCTTGAGTTCGTCCTCCAGTGAGCGGATACGCAGCGAGATCGTGGCCGGTGTCGCGTGCAGCACACGCGCCGTCGCCCGAAAGCTTTCGAGCTGGGCAAGCGTCACGAAGGTTTCGAGAAAGCGCGTGTTCATAGGTTATGCCTGAAGATTGGGGCGGATTCCTTCATTGTTTCTGTTCGTAGTATGCCTTAACAAAAAGCTCCATTTATACGAAACGGAGTGCCTTTATGGCCGTTATGCCGAAACGACGCATGGTATTCGCCATGCATGAACGCAGCTTTGCCACGCCCCCCCTGTAAGCCCTGTCGGCAAAGGTTTTCAAGCCACCGACCACGCGCTTCTCCCGATGTGCACCCAACGACCGGCTACGTAAAAACCCGCACAAAACCGTTAGGAAAACCTGAACGCCAGCGGCACGAATAACTCGCTGGTGCAGCTATTTTGTTGGCCCTAATCTGCACGCCATCGCACTCACGAACGGAATCACCGTCATGCCGCACACCTTTCGCCAGCAGGTTCGCAGCAAGGCATTTTCAGGGCCTACGGCCGGTTATTGCGGCGACTTCGCGCAGGCCAACCTCGCCATTCTGCCGAGCGCCTACGCCGAGGATTTCATGCGCTTCTGCCTGCGCAATCCGAAAGCCTGCCCGCTGCTCGGCGTCGGCGAACCGGGGCAATTCGATCTGCCGGTTCTGGGCCGCGACCTTGATATCCGCACCGACGTGCCCGGCTACAACGTCTATCGCGACGGCGTGCTGTGCGAGCAGCCTTCCGATATCCGCGAGGTTTGGCGCGACGATCTGGTCGTGTTCGCGATTGGCTGCTCGTTCTCGTTCGAACAGATGCTCGCGCGCGAACGCATTCCGCTGCGCCACGTCGACGAAGGTGTGAACGTGCCGATGTACCGCACCCACATTGCGAACCAGGCGGCGGGACGGTTCGGCGGCCAGCTCGTCGTCTCCATGCGGCCGATGAGCGGCCCCCATGCGATTCGCGCCGTGCAGGTCACGAGCCGGTTTCCCGCGGTGCATGGCGCGCCGGTGCACATCGGCAATGCGGCGGTACTTGGCATCGAAGATCTGTCGAGCCCGGATTTCGGCGATCCGGTATCGATCCATGAACACGAACTGCCGGTTTTCTGGGCCTGCGGCGTGACGCCTCAAAGCGCCATTGAAAGCGCGCGGCTGCCGTTCGCGATCGCGCATCGGCCTGGCCACATGCTGGTCACCGACATCCCCAACGCATCGCTCGCGGTGTTCTGACGCCCGGATTGGCCGCATCACAGGAGAAACACATGAATACGGAAGCGCAATACGCAGGCACGCCCGTCGACGACGCAATGGCGGACACCACCGCGAGCCGCGGCATGTTCGGCTGGTACCGGCACACCAACGCGAGCGAGCGGCGGGCATTCTGGAGCTGCAAGGTCGGCTATGCGCTCGATGCGATGGACACGCAATTCCTTAGCTTCGTGATTCCGACGCTGATCGCCACGTGGAGTCTCAGCAGGGGCGAAGCCGGCCTGATCGGCACGGTCACACTACTGACCTCCGCGCTCGGCGGCTGGGTCGCAGGCATTCTTTCCGACCGCATCGGCCGGGTGAAGACGCTGCAGATCACCATCGTCTGGTTCGCCTTTTTCACGCTGCTCTGCGCGTTCGCGCAGAACTACAGCCAGCTTCTGATCGCGCGCGGTTTGATGGGTTTCGGCTTCGGCGGTGAATGGACCGCGGGCGCGGTGCTGATCGGCGAGGTAATCCGGCCGCGCGATCGCGGCAAGGCGGTCGGCATGGTGCAGGCGGGCTGGGCGATCGGCTGGGCGGCGTCGGCGGGACTCTATACGCTGGTGTTTTCGCTGCTGCCCGGCGATATCGCATGGCGTGCATTGTTCGCGCTCGGCGTGTTGCCCGCGCCGTTCGTGATCTTCATTCGCCGTTTCGTCGAGGAACCGGAAGTTCATCTGCAACAGAAGCAGCGTGACGCCGAAGCCGGCAACACGAGTTCGTTCTTCGAGATCTTCGGCCCCGGCGTCTGGCTGACGACGCTGCGCACCGCGATCCTCGCCACGGGCACGCAAGGCGGCTATTACGCGATCACCACCTGGCTGCCGACGTACCTCAAGACCGAACAGCACCTGAGCGTGGTCGGCACGGGCGGCTATCTCGCGGTCATCATCGCCGGCTCGTATGCGGGCTACCTGTGCGGCGCCTTTCTCAGCGACCGCTTTGGCCGCAAGCTCAATTTCATCGCGTTCTCGATTGCCTCGATGGCGATCGCTCTCGTCTATACCCGCGTGCCGATGAGCAACGCGCTGCTGCTCGTGCTCGGCTTCCCGCTCGGCTTCTTCGCCTCGGGCATCTTCGCCGGGATGGGCGCGTTCATGACCGAACTCTTCCCCACGCGGATTCGCGGCTCGGGCCAGGGCTTCTGCTACAACTTCGGCCGCGCCGTCGGCGCGACCTTCCCGTTTCTGATCGGTTTCGTCGCGCAAAAAATGACGCTCGGCGTCGCGATCGGCACCTTCGCCGCGGCCGCCTACGGCGTCGTGATTCTCGCGGCGCTGACGCTGCCTGAAACGCGCGGCGCGCAACTCGAATCGTGAGCACCCCATCATTCACCGGAGATATCTTCTGATGACACATCAAGCCGACACTCAGCTACCGCGTGATCGCCGCTGGCAATTCTGGATCGACCGCGGAGGCACGTTCACCGACGTCGTCGCGCGCCGCCCCGATGGGCAGATCGTCACGCACAAGGTGCTGTCGGAGAATCCCGAGCGATATCGCGATTCGGCGGTGCAAGGCATTCGCGACCTGCTGGGCGTCGCGGCCCACGAGCCCGTGCCGGCACATCTGATCGATAGCGTACGGATGGGCACGACGGTCGCCACCAACGCACTGCTCGAACGCAAGGGCGCGCCTACCGTGCTCGCGATTACCAGGGGCTTTGCAGACGCGCTGCGGATCGCCTACCAAAGCCGTCCGAAGCTGTTCGTGCGCAACATCGAGTTGCCAACGCTGCTGTACGAGCGCGTGGTGGAAATCGACGAGCGGATCGGCGCGCATGGCGAAGTGGTGCGCGAACTCGATACGAGGCAGGCGCAGGCTGCGTTGCGACAGGCCTACGAAAATGGAATCCGTTCATGCGCAATCGTGCTGATGCACGGTTACCGGTACGCCGAACATGAACGCAGGCTCAAGGAAATCGCGCAGGACATCGGCTATACGCAGATCTCGGTGAGTCATGAAGTCAGCCCGCTGATGAAGCTGGTCTCGCGCGGCGACACGACCGTCGTCGACGCGTATCTCTCGCCGATTCTGCGCCACTACGTTCAGCAAGTCGAAGGCGATCTGGGCGCTGTTCCGTTGCAGTTCATGCAGAGCAATGGCGGCCTCACCGACGCGCATCGCTTCCAGGGCAAGGACGCGATCCTGTCCGGCCCCGCAGGCGGCATCGTGGGTGCGGCGCAGGTGTCGAAGCTCGCGGGCTTCGAATCGATCATCGGCTTCGACATGGGCGGCACATCGACCGATGTGACGCACTACGCGGGCGAGTACGAACGCGAGTTCGCCACGGAAGTGGCGGGCGTTCGCATCCGCGCCCCGATGATGAAAATCCATACCGTTGCGGCTGGCGGCGGGTCGATCTGCAGTTTCGACGGCGCGCGCTTGCGCGTAGGCCCCGAGAGCGCGGGGGCGAATCCCGGTCCAGCGTCGTATCGGCGCGGCGGCCCGCTGACCGTCACCGACTGCAACGTGATGACCGGCAAGATCAGCGCGCAGTGGTTTCCCCACGTGTTTGGACCTGAAGGCAACCTGCCGCTGGATGCCGCCGTCGTACATCGCAAGTTCGTGGAGATTGCGGCGCAGGTTGAGGATGCGACAGGCATCGCGCGCTCGCCAGCCGAAATCGCCGAGGGCTTTCTGAAGATTGCCGTCGAGAACATGGCGAATGCGATCAAGCAGATCTCGGTGCAGCGCGGCTACGACGTGACGAAGTACACGCTCGCATGCTTCGGCGGCGCAGGCGGTCAGCATGCGTGCCTCGTCGCGGATGCGCTCGGCATGACGCGTGTGTTCATCCATCCGCTCGCAGGCGTGTTGTCGGCCTACGGCATGGGTCTCGCTGACGTGCGCGCACTGCGCCAACTGGCAGTCGAAACGCGCCTCGACGCGGCATCGCTCGCCGCCTGCGAGGAAACGTTCGCGTCGCTGGGCGCCGCGGCGGAAAGCGAAGTCGCCGAGCAGCGCATCGCAAGGGACCGCATCACGCTGCGCCGCACGCTCCACGTCAAATACGACGGTACCGACACTGCACTGGAGATCGAATTCGGCCGCGACGCACCGGCAATTGTCGCGACGTTCGAGCGTTTGTACCGCGCCCGTTACGGCTTTCTCATGCCGAACAAGGCGCTGGTGATCGAAGCCGTTGCCGTGGAGGCGATCGGCCAGACGCACGAGGTCGAGGACGAACATTGGCCCCTCGCCGAGAGTGCTTCCGCGAATCCTGAACCGCTCGCCATGACACATGTGTTTTCAGGCGGCGAGTGGCACGACACGCCCGTCTTCGACCGCGATTTGCTGGCACCCGGCGCGCGTATCGACGGACCAGCCATCGTCAGCGAAAAGACCGGAACGACCGTGATCGAACCGGGCTGGCAAGTCGAGGTCAGCCGGCACAACCACCTGGTGGTCAACCGCACGGGCGCGCTCGTGAACCGTCACGCGATCGGCACCGAAGCCGATCCGGTCTTGCTCGAAGTGTTCAACAACCTGTTCATGTCGATTGCCGAGCAGATGGGCGTGACGCTCGCGAACACGTCGTACTCGGTCAACATCAAGGAGCGCCTCGACTTCTCGTGCGCGCTTTTCGACGCGGACGGCAACCTGATCGCCAACGCGCCGCACATGCCGGTCCATCTTGGCTCGATGGGCGAGAGCGTGCAGACCATCATCGAGCGACGTGGTGGCACCATGCAGTCTGGCGATGTGTATGTCCTCAACGCGCCCTATGGCGGGGGCACGCATCTGCCGGACGTGACGGTGGTCATGCCGGTCTTCGTCGAGGAGCACGCGGCGCCGACGTTCTATGTCGCGGCGCGCGGCCATCACGCGGATATCGGCGGCATTTCACCGGGTTCGATGCCACCTGACTCGACGCACGTCGATCAGGAAGGCGTCCTGCTCGATAACGTCCAACTTGTCGCGCAGGGCCGCTTTCTCGAAGACGAAATGCGCGAGTTGCTCGCCTCGGGTCGTTATCCGGTTCGAAACGTCGAACAGAACATTGCCGATTTGCGGGCGCAGATCGCCGCGTGCACGAAGGGCGCGCAGGAACTCGACCGCATGTGCAGGCAGTTTGGCCTCGACGTGGTGCAGGCGTACATGCAGCACGTGCAGGACAACGCCGAGGAGGTCGTGCGGCGCACGCTGTCGGTGCTCAGGGACGGACGCTTCGAATACGAGCTCGACGACGGGGCGAAGATCGTCGTCGCCGTGTCGATCGACCGCGAGGCGCGCTCGGCCGTTATCGACTTCGCCGGCACGAGCGAACAGCAACCGAATAACTACAACGCGCCCTCCGCCATCTGCAAGGCGGCCGTGCTGTACGTATTCCGCACGCTGGTCGACGATGACATTCCGCTCAACGCGGGTTGTCTGAAACCTCTGGACATTCGCATTCCCGCGGGCTCGATGCTCAACCCGCGCTATCCGGCCGCGGTGGTCGCCGGTAACGTCGAGACGTCGCAAGTCGTGACCGATGCGCTCTACGGTGCGCTTGGCGTCATGGCGGGCGCCCAGGGCACGATGAACAACTTCACGTTCGGCAACGATCACTACCAGTACTACGAGACCATCTGCGGTGGCGCCGGAGCCAGTGCGTCGTCGGCGGGTTGCAGCGCAGTGCAAACCCACATGACCAACTCGCGGCTCACCGATCCCGAAGTGCTCGAATGGCGCTTCCCGGTTCGCCTTGATGACTTCCGGGTGCGTCACGGCAGCGGCGGCGATGGGCAATGGCGAGGCGGCGACGGTACCGAGCGGCGAGTCCGCTTCCTCGAACCGATGACCGCCGTGATTCTGTCGAACCGACGGCGGGTGGCGCCGTTCGGCATGGCGGGCGGATCGCCGGGCAAGCTCGGCGTCAACTGGGTCGAACGAGCGGGTTCGTCCGCGCAGGAAACCTTCGGCGCGCGTCACCAGGTGCAGATGAATGCCGGCGATGTTTTCGTGATTCAGACGCCGGGTGGCGGTGGGTATGGAGTGGCGTCCGAGGTATGAGTTAGGCCGTCGGCCCGGTGGTGTGCCTCGTCATCCGCGGGTACGCGTACCGCGATCGACGTGTCGCTAACGGGCGCGCTATGCACCAGGATCTTGCCGCCCAGCATCAGCGCGCGCTCTCCCATGCCGACGAGCCCAAACGATTTGCGCAATCATTGCGAGTGTGCCCCGGCCACGGCGCCCTGAGGGCACCCAGCGCCTGGCGCGGCGGCAATCGGGCGTCGCCGAATGCGCGGTCCGATAATCTTTTCGACCTCAACCGCGATGCACTTCGCTTCTCGAGCGATAACTGCACTACAAAATCTTTTTGCAATGTCGGACGTCCGCTGTAATGGCGCTGCGACCAACTGAATCGTCTGATCAGGGCTCGCCCGCATCCTCCGTTCCGCAACTGCGACGGCTCGTCTGCGACCGTCTTCAGCATATGGACGCTATCCGCACCGGCGGGGAGCCAGAAACATTTTTCGAGCGTCTCGCGGGTAATCGCGCATTCGACCTCGTGCTGATGATCGGAACACGATCACGCGTCTGTACTGCGACACGGCGGCAGCGAGATCAGCAACGTCCATGGGAAACCTCAATAGATTCGTGCCCGCCGGCATCAGTTAATGCCTCGCTGGATCTCGAATCTGCCAGAATCGATCCAGCGAAAACCGGTACCGTTACCGACAAAGCGCCTAGTGACCGACATTCGCGGATGGCCGCTCGCCGTCTGACGTTACCTTCAGGCTGAGGCTTCTAGCACTGACGTGCCCGTCACGCGATCCAGGTTTTGTGTTCAACCCGGAGCAAGCCCGAGGTTGATAGCAGCGAGGATGAGAGGCATCAGAACCGGCTTCACGAAATAGTGATCGAATCCGGCGCCCATCGATTCGTCCCGTTCTGATTGCGACATGAGGCCGGTTACGGCTACCAGCACCGGTACCGGGGTCTTCCGAACAAGTCGGATCGCTCTTGCTACCTCGCAACCATCGAGACGCGGCATTTCGATATCGAGCAATACTGCGGCCGGATACCACGCACAGTATTCGGTGAGCGCATCGCCACCATTCGTGGCAGTCCGGATGTCAAAACCCTGATTAGAGAAGAACACTGCGTACGCTGCCAGCATTTCTGGATCGTCGTCAGCAATAAGGAGGCGCGCGGCGTTGGTAGGCGACATTCAAATCCCCTGAATTGCTTCAACGTGCAGCAATTTAAAGTCCTGAGCGCCTTTCAGTTCACCGATTTCCCGCGATCCTCGTCGGGTAATCAACGAGCGGCCATACCCGTCATGCCGTCAATGCATATCGCGGTAGGGTAATGGTGAAGACGCAGCCCGCGCCCGGCACGTCGCGGACGCTGAGAATACCGGCATTTGCTTCAACGTTGCGCCGCGCGATTGAAAGACCTAGTCCCAGCCCTGTTCTGTCCTCGCCGTTCTGCATAAACGGCACAAACATTCTTTCTGCATTGCCGGGCGGCAGTCCACCCGGACGCTCCATCAGTTGACCGCATCAATATCGCCGACGATCACCTTTGGAAGTGATCAGCGGCAACTTGTTGGTGACTAATGTGCCGAAGCCGGAAATTTCGGGAGCTGGCTAAATGCCGAAGCTCCATGGAGTCACCGCCCCCTTGTTTGGATGCCGTATGACGTGCTGGGAAGCGTTGGGCGAGTCACTCACATGTCCGTAGTGACTGCGCCGAACTCTTGAACACTCCCACTTGCCCTGGTTCAGAATCGGCCGGCTCGAAAGTCGGCGAACGCTTGCTGGATTTCCGCCTGCGTGTTCATGACGAAGGGGCCTCCAAACGCGATCGGCTCACGCAAAGGCTGGCCGGCGAAAAGAAGAAAGCGGCCGGCATTGCCACGCGCCGTTATGGTAAGTTCCGACGATCCCGGCTCCTTCGATCGCGTCAACCAGCCAAGCTGGCTGGCCTCCAAAAGGTCGTCGGCGGGCCCGATCTCGACCGCACCTTCGAGGACGTAGACAAAGGCATTGTCGGTCGCTGCAAACGAGTGCCGAAACGCGCCACCGTTTTCGACCTGCACCTCGAGCATCGTTACAGGATGGTGGTTGAGCGTGGTCGAGACCCTATCGGCGTAGGCGCCGGAAAAGATCCTGACTTCAACGCCGTCCTCACTCCAGACTGGCAGGACGGAAGCCACCAGATCCTGATACCGTGGAACAGCCATCTTCTCCGCGGCAGGCAAGTTCACCCAGAGCTGCAGGGTATGGGCTCTTGTGCCGGCCGGAGGGTTTTCCTCATGCTGAATGCCTCGGCCTGCGGTCATCCATTGGACACCGCCGGCACGGATCACCCCTTCGTATCCGGCGTTGTCGCGGTGCTCGATCGACCCCTCGATGACGTATGCGACCGTCTCGATCCCGCGATGCGGGTGAGAAGCGAACGCCCCTTGGGACGTCCAATCCTCGGCCATCAGAACGAAAGGATCCGCGAACGCGGCGTCCGGTGCGTCGATCAAACGCCGAGCGCTGTGTCCGGCAGCTTGCCCGGGCACGAACTCGGGGTTGTCGATGCGGGCTACTTCTCGAACGAACGTCGGTTTGGGAGTGCTCATCCTGTATCCCTCAAAGACGGCGACCGATCGGCAGGCGCACGATGCCCGCAGCTCAGGTCTTATTCGCGGACGATCCGGCGGACGAAGTGCAATTCCACAGCCGAAAGAGGGCCACCGAGCTGTTGCATCGCACCGCCGTCCGCGAGAGAGCCGAGGCCGAGCGCGACCAGGCCCGTCGAATTAATAAGTTCGACCACGAGCGCCTTGGCTTCGCGATCGTCGCCCGACACGAACAGTACGGTCTTCGGCTTCTGTGGCGAGAAATCCTGTATCCACGCCATCGGCATATTGCTGATCGACTTCACCAGCCTGGCCCCGGGCGCCATTGCGGCGACTGTCTCGCTCGACGTGCGGCCCTCCAACGCGGCGACCGATCTCGCTACGCCGACAGCGCTGATGTCCGGTTCCTCGCCCATGTGGGCGTTCGTCCCGTCGACGAGTATGCGGCCGCTCCAGTCAATATCCTTGAGCGCCTCCGGCGCATCCGCCCAATTCGTGGCGAGGATCACCACATCGCATTCCGCAGCGTCCTGCCTGGATCCTGCGTTGGCGGCCGGACCCAGATCGGCGACGAGCCCCGCTAACGCCTCCGGCCCCCGCGAACTGGACAGGACGACCTCATGGCCCGCACCGAGAAAATGACGACCCATGGTCGTAGCCATGCGACCGGCGCCGATGAACCCAACTTTCATGACCGTTTCTCCGAGATCAACCGACGACTCGAGCAGCCGCGGCCGATGCAATCACTTCGCCGAACGCCTCCACCGCCGTCTCGCCTGACATTCCAGCGCGCGCCGATCCGGCGAGTACGATGTCCAGATCTGTAATTCCGATGAACCCCAGCACCTGACGGAGGTAGCTGCTGGCGTGATCGTAGCCTTCGATCGGAGAGCCAGGACTGAAATCACCCCCGCTCGCAAGAATGACGGTGGCCGTCTTGCCGGTTAGCTGCCCGACATTGTCGACAACCGTGACGCCGACCCGGACGATATGGTCGATGTAGGCCTTCAGCACCGCCGGGATGGTGAAGTTGTACATCGGTGTGGCGATGATGATGCGATCGGCTGCCTGCAGCTCGGCGACCAAATCGTTGGAAATCTTGATGGCGGCAGCGCTCTCCGGCGAATGTTGCTCCGGGGGTGTAAACGCGCCGCCAATCCATGGCAGATCGACAAACGGCAGATTGGTCTTCATCAGATCGCGTTCAATGGCTTTGCCGCCGGGGTGTGCGGCCAGCCATTTCTCGACGAACACCGCCGAGAGCTTGCGGGAGGTCGAGTATTCGTGGCGAGGGCTTACCTGTATCGCGAGAAGTGTCGGCATTTCGATCTGTTTCCTATCAGCTTTGAAGCGTTGCCCAAGTGGGCTTGCGTGATATGCAAGATAGGGAAAGTGAATCATCTTGAAAACTGACAAAATATCGCTTCTATTCATCTAAGGAGTAGATGACGTGCTCGACACCGTCTCAATCAACCAACTTCACACCTTCGTCGCGGTGTGTGAGGAGATGAGCTTCACGGGCGCGGCCCGCCGGCTTCGGCGAGCCCAATCCGCCGTTAGCCACGCGATCTCCGCCTTGGAAACCGCGCTAGGCCTGGAACTCTTTCAGCGAGATGCCCGGAAGGCCGAGCTCACCGTTGCAGGACGGGGCCTTCTTCCTGACGTGCGAGCCGTGATTGCACGTATGGAAGAGATGAAGAACCGGGCGAAGTCGATGTCGGCGGAAGGCGTGCCGAGCCTCTCGATCGCCGTCGATACGTATTTCCCAAGGGGGCGCCTGATCGACTGCCTGCGTGCACTCGAACGCGAATCGCCAACGGCCGCCATTAGCCTGCGCATGGTCACCATGCAGGGTGGTGAGGCGCTGGTACTGGCAGGCAGCTGTTCGCTCGCGGTTACCGTTTCAGACGTGCCCGAGATCAAGAAAGGCGCGATCGAGAGGCACTGGCTTTGCGAAGCAGAGATGGTCACCGTGTGTGCGCCGACCCATCCGTTAGCGAATATCGAGCGGCCAATCTCCCGCGAACAATTTGGTCAGCATGTGCAGTTGGTGGTGACAGACAACCAGCCGGGTGCAGAGAAGACCCAGATGGGCGTGGCAGGAGAGCGCCAGTGGCTCGTCAACGACCTCGGCGCGAAACGTGACCTTCTGATTTCGGGGCTCAGCTGGGGCCACATGCCTGCGAACCTGGTCGCTGAAGACCTGGCTGTTGGTCGCCTGGTCGAGCTTCGTCGCCGAGCATGGCACCTCCGCCCTCTTGTGTTTGTCCTCTCGCGCATGCGCGGCAGCGAGCTTTCTCTGTTTGAAGAGCGTGCCGTACAGCTTCTGGCGGATCGGGCGATGTCAGACTCTTCGCAATATCCTTGAGATCGGACATTCAGTCCCGCGCGCGGCCAAATTCGGCTTGAGCGCGTTCCAGTTCAGCGCCATAGGTCAGCGCCCAAGTTTGCACCCATTGGGGAGGTCGACATGAAGTTGGTGCCGGGATCTGTCAGGGCTTCACGAACCGATAGGCGAAGCGATCGGTCTCGCCCTTGATCGCAGGATCGAACACCTTGATCGAGTGCGGATCGTCCTTATTAGCGAGCATGGTGCTTTCCGCGTCCAGTACGAAGCCGGCGGCCTCCACCTCCTCGCGAACGGACGCAGGCTCGATCCGATGCAGCGACTGGGCGTCGCTCGTGCCCTGCCCGACGGCGGCGGCGTGGTCCACGATGACGTAGTACCCGCCGGGCTTGAGCTGCTCGTAGACCACTCGATTGAAGTGGGCCGCCGTCGCGCCCCTGGCCTGCATCAGCGGTGTGTGGAGATCGTGATAGAACAGATGCAGCCAGAGGACATCCGCTGGTTGCGTGACCTTCGGCATCGCGATGAGATCCGCCGAGACGGCTTCCACGTTCTCTCGGCCCGGCTCCGTTGCAAGCGTCCGCATGCGACCGACCGGATCGTTCTTGAAGTGGGCGACTTCGGCCGGTACGAAGCTGTAGACCCGTCCTTTGGGTCCCACGATGTCGGAGAAGAGACGGGTCCAGTCGCCGTCGCCAGGGTAAACGTCGATGACGGTGGAGCCCGCATCGACTTGTGCAAACCGGATCAACTCGGATAGCGTGGATTGGTCGTACATAGAGCTTTCCTTTACGGTTGGGTATTCGACGAGCGCGCGGCATGCGAGTGGACGATCCACGGCTGATCCACCGTCTATCCCGACCCGATGGCCGCAGATGGCCAGCGCTACGCCGGCCCGGACGTGTCCGTCTGCGAGGCCCGCGCCAGTGCTTGCGTGTCGATGTACTCCCGGATGCTCGTCAGTTTGCCGTCACGGACCGTGATGGCGAAGATCCAGTTGTCCTCGAACGTCTTGTTCGTGGCTTTGATCGTCCCCCTGGCGAAGCCGACGACCACGACCCTGTCTCCTTGCGCGATGAACTCCCGGGGTTCCGTGGACGTTTCTATCGACTTGGATGCGGTCTCAAGCAAATCCGCCAGCCCCGCGTGTCCGCGGCGCGTTCCGGCCAATGGCCAGTCCTCGCCCGGAATGATCCACTCGATGTCTTCGGCGGCCAGCGCCAGCAGACCCTTTCTGTCGCCGCGGCCGATCGCGGCGAAGAAGTCCTTCACGGTCTGGACGTTCTTATCGGTACTCATCGGATTTTCTCCATTTCTCTCGGATCGGGTCGCGCGCGAAGTGTCTCAATCAGGCTCGCCGTCAATATCCGTCGCCCCTATCGGCCTGTCGTCGGTCACGTCGATCAAACGCCTCAACAAGCGCCCGGCCGATATTGCAGAAACGTGGTCCCAAGACTGGCGCGGCTTGTGGGCCAGCCACGGGAGCGCGCCGGGGTCAGACCTGCGCCATGCCTCCATCGACGGCGAGATCCACACCCGTGATGTAGGAACTTTCATCGGAAGCGAGGAACGTGACTGCCGCCGCGATTTCCTCGGGCATGCCTCTGCGGCCCATCGGGATCTGCGCGGTGAACTGTGCGACTGCCTGCTCGGCCTGTTCAGCGGTAAGGCCTGTCGTCGTTGCCAAGGCCGGGGTGTCGATCGCTCCGGGACTCATGGCATTCACGCGGATCTTGCGGTCTTTCAATTCCATAGTCCAGCCGCGCGCGAAGTTGCGTACAGCCGCCTTACTCGCGGCGTAAGCAGTAAATCCCGGAAGCCCGAGCACGTTTGAGACCGAAGAGTTCAGGATGATCGAACCGCCGTCTCTGAAGAGGGGAAGGGCCTTCTGCACCGTAAAGAACATTCCCTTCACGTTCACGTCGAAGGTCTGGTCGAAATGGCCCTCGGTAGCTACCGCGAGCGGCGCGATTGTCCCTGCGCCCGCGTTCGCGAAGAGAACGTCAATGTGACCATGCTTCTCTTTCACCACGGCATAGAGCCGGTCCAGATCTTCCAGGCTCGACACGTCGCCCACGACCGTCGTAACGTTTCTCTCGATGGCGGCGGCGGCCTCCTGCAGCTCTTTCTCTCGCCGCCCGGTGATCACGACGTGCGCACCTTCTTCCACGAAGCGCCTGGCTGTGGCCAAGCCAATCCCGCTGCTTCCGCCCGTGATGACTGCAACCTTACCTTCCAATTTCTTCATGATCTTTCGCCTTTCGTTTGAGGTGTCAGCAGCGCCGCTGTTCCCATGGGTACAAAGGCGCTGTATCATTTGGACCACCGATCCAGATCCTGATTCGCAGCATCCGGACCAGTGATCCAAATATACGGATCAGCGATCCGTTTGTCAAGGGACCCCATGCGAGCCGACGCCCAAAAAAATTACAGCCATCTACTTGCAGTCGCGCACGACGTTGTCGCCGAGCACGGTGTCGACGCGTCGATGCGAGATATCGCCCGCCGGGCTGGCGTCGGGTTGGCGACACTGCTGCGTCATTTCCCGACGCGAGAAGCCTTGTTCGACGCGTTGTTGTGTACGAATCTGGACGAACTGACGCGGAAGGCAGGCGAACTCGAAACGTCGAACTCACCTGACGAAGCGCTCGTGTCCTGGTTTCGCGAATGGATCGCATTTGCCCAAAGCTATAGGGGCGTTGTCGCCCTGATGGCGGCAGCTCATACCAACCCGGACTCCGCGCTTTACGCTTCATGCGCAGCCGTGCACTCAGCGAGCGCACGGCTGTTGCTGCGTGCCCAAGCCGAAGGGACGGCACGTGCCGATATGAACGGGGACGACATGTTCGGCTTGATGGCGGCGCTCGGCTGGCTTGTCGATCTGCCCTCATTCGCGCCACGGGCAGATCATCTTGTTCACCTTATTACGAGCGCCATCCTGACAAACTGGCCCAGCAACGATGTCAAAAAGAAAGGCGTCAAAAAGGCAGTGCGCTGAGTCAGATCGGGCTAGAAGGATTGGTGGAGATCAGTCGAACTTGACCAAGTCCTTGAAGATCAGTTGACCCCAGCTATTGCCGCGCGCCTGCACAAGCAGTCCACCTTCTGAAAGTCCACCAAGTTTGATCGGCGCGAAGCCGAGTTTTTCTGCAAGCGCACCAATCTCCGCTGCGGCACTGTCATCGTCGCTCGCCAGGAACACGACTCTCCTGCCGCCATGCACGGCCGGGTCTTGGGCAAGGGTCGCCGCGACCAAATGATTGAAACCCTTGACCAGCCGGCCGCCCCTGAAACCCTGCGCGATGAACCTCGACGAAGGTTGCCCTCCCAGTTCCTCGGGGGACACCCCGTAGGCATTGGTCACATCGACGACGATTTTCCCTTGCCAATTGGGCAGCGCTTTCGCGACTTCCTGATGCGACTCGAAACGGACGGCCAAAAAGAGGATGTCCGCCTTGACGGCTTCGGCCAGGGTCTTGGGAATGACCGTGGACCCGATCGCAGCCGCATCAGACGCAAAGCTTGCCGGGTCGCGCGTGGTGGCAATGGACACTTCGATGCCGTTGCGGGCAAACGCCTTGGCGAGCGCCTGACCAATCTTGCCGAAGCCGATGATGGCGTAGCTCATGTGCCTCTCCTTCCGCGTCAGAGTTGCGCCAAGCCGCCGTCAACGGCGACCTCGCTGGCGGTCATGAAGCTGCTGTCCGACGACGCGAGGAAGGCGGCTGCCGCCCCAATCTCCGACGGATCAGCCATGCGCTGAAGCGGAGTCATCGCACCGTAGGCCTTCTGGCCCTCCTCGCCCAACGCCTCCTTGGCAAGTTCGGTCGCCGTCGCCCCGGGCGACAGCACATTCACCCGGATGCCGGTGCCCTTAAGATCCTCCGCCCAAGTCTTCGCTAGGTTGCGCACTGCCGCCTTGCTCGCGCTATAGGCAGTGAATCCCCGGGCACCCGTGGTGCCGGCGCTCGATCCGGTCAGGATGATCGAACCGCCCGGGCTCATCAGCTGCAGCGCCTTCTGAACCGTGAAGATCGTCCCTTTCACGTTGGTGTCGAAGGTTTCGTCAATGTGTTTGGCGGTGATCTGGCCGAGCGGAACCGGGCTTCCCGTCCCGGCGTTGGCGAAAACGATGTCGAGGGTTCCGCGCTCCGTCTTCACCGCCGCGTAGAGGCGGTCGAGGTCGGCCTCATCCGAGACCGAGCCCTTCACCGCGCGGGCATTGGGCCCGAGATCGGCCACGGCGGCGTCGAGCGCTTCCTGCCGGCGGCCGAAGATGAAGACGAAAGCGCCTTCCTCGATGAAACGCTTTGCTGCGGCAAAACCGATGCCGGTAGCACCGCCGGTGATCACGGCGGTCTTTCCATTCAGTCTGGTCATGTCATGCATCCTTCGTTGAGGTGTACAGAAGCAGGGACCTGCTTACTTGAAGTAAGTATGCTGTTCTGATAACCTAACGACAAGTATGCACTTTTAGGTAAGTATCAAAAAATGACGACGCCACCTGAAATCTGCGACACCGGCTGCGGGCTCAATGCCACGCTCCGTATCATCTCGGGCAAGTGGAAACCGCTGATCCTGTTTTTCCTGCGCGACGGCCCGAAGCGCTATGGCGAACTCAGGCGCCTGGTCGAGGGCGTCAGCGACAAGGTGCTGATCCAGCAGTTGAAGGATCTCGAAGCTGATCGCGTGCTGGCGCGCAACGACTACAAGGAGGTGCCGCCTCGCGTGGACTACGCGCTGACCCCGCTTGGCCGCAGCTTGGCCGAAGCGATCATCCCGCTGTGCACTTGGGGAACCGAACACGCGGTGGAAATGGCAAGCATCTTCGCCGCGCGTGATGCCTTGCCCTAGTCGGGTGCTCAATCAGCCAATCGCTGGGCCTCGTTGTCTTCCAATCCCCCAAGACACACTGCCGCCTCGCGCTGTGGCGGCGAGTTGCTGGCCCAGCCGCTCTTCGATTACCGGCCGCCACGGCACCAGGCATGAATCCCATGCCGTCGTCCAGCATCGCGTAGCGTCCGCTGTCCACCTTTTCGCCGTGGGCGATGGTATAGACATAGACGGCTCTGGTGCAAACAGGTGGTGAAGCCGAGACGTCTCCAATATATAAGGATACCTTATTTATTTAACAGGATGGCGTTCCAGACGGCAGGTGCAGCAGTATCCTTGAGCCCGAGAGTGCGGAGATTGAACTGGCCCTTGCGGATGCGGTGCATCAACTCGATGCCTGAAATCGTGGTCTTCGCACACCTGAACCGTTTGAATCCGAGCATCACGTTCGTTCTGGACTTGATGTTTCGATGATCCTGGTCGGGTAGCCGTACCGCATTGCTGCGGTACGGCCCCCTAAGGTAGGGTCGAGAACTGGCGCGCGCACCTGTAGGCGCCGGTGGTAATTCCACCGCTTTCGCAATGGCCCGCAGTCCGGCAACCATAGTCACGTTTCCAGCTCCCGCCACGTCGAACGCAGCTTGCCGGTTTCCGGCACTACGCTCTCCTGTTTGCTTCATGTCAAGAGTTATGGGACCTATCACGCTGGGCGCGCTTTCGGTGCGGCGGGACGACGAACACGATAGCCTTTGAACAGCTTCAGTTCCTCATACAGCCAGCGCCTACTCCACCGCTTCCAGCCGAAGCCCCCGCGATTCCGGGATCGCCCCATGTGGCGCCTGATCTTCTTTTCCACCCAGTCTTTGACGAAGCTGAAGCACTCACTGGAATGTCCTACGGCGAAATAATTCACCCAGCCACGTAACACCGGGTTGATCAGTTGAACCACCCGATCCACCGGCTGCGACTGGTATCGCCGAAACACCTCCTTGAGTTTGCGCAACAACGCCGTGCGTTTCTTCAACTTCGGCGTATAGTGCGCCCGCCACACCAGCTTCTTCACACTGCGAATTCGACGGAAGTCAAATCCCAGAAAGCCAAAGCTTTCTCCGCAGTCCAGATCCACCGTGTGACTCTTCTCTTCATTGACTTCAACCTGCAGTTTGGCAAACTCTTCCCGAAGTCGCTTGCTCACCGCTCCCAGCAACCACGCATGGCGCGGATGGGCATCGATCAGCACGACGAGATCGTCCGCGAAACGCGCATACTCGACGTAGGTGTACTTCCCGTTGCGCGTGGCTTCTTTCGCCCGCTCCAGCATCCGGTCCACCTCGGTGAGGTAGATATTACTGAGCAAGGGCGAAATCACCCCGCCTTGCGGAACGCCTTGTTTGCCCGACGCGGTCAACATCAGCTTCAGCAGATGCATGACATCACAGTCATTGACCCGACGCGCCACCTTCTCGAGCAGCAGATGATGCCGCACGGTGTCAAAGTAGGCGCGTAGATCCAGATCTATGACGCGGGTCTTCCACTGAACAATCGCCGTCGCCACCCGATGCACCGCTTCATGCGCGGTGCGCTTGGGGCGATAACCATACGACCCCGGTTGGAAGTCTGCCTCGAAGATCGGCTCCAGTATGAGCTTGAGCGCACCCTGGACCACCCTGTCGCGGATGGCTGGAATCGACAGGACGCGGACTTTGCCCCCGTCCTTTGGTATTTCCTGCCGTCGCGATCGTAGCGGTACGTAGGCACGCCCGATCAGTTCATCCCGTATCTGCTCAAGGAACGCCTCTGCGCCTAGCGCCTCGATGGCCTCAAACGTCACCCCGTCAATACCCGGAGCGCCGTTGTTCTTTCTTGCCAGCGCATACGCCTCGCGCAGCGTTTCCATCTTACAGACATGGACGTACAACCCCCAGAAACGCCAGGACGGTTCAGCCTTCGCCTTGACGTATATTCCCCGCCTCA
>NZ_JALOCP010000070.1:0-18863 GCF_030511745.1 Paraburkholderia sp. SECH4 | reverse complement strand
CCCGGACCATGTCTATAGGAATCAGATAACACGACAAGTAGTCTGACGCCGGGGGCTCAGACGTCGGTGCCAATCATGGTGCTTGCCTCCTTTCCAGATATTGCTCGACGAAGCTGAGGATTGCTTTGGATCGGTAATCCTTCGCTAGCTGGCAAAGGTGGTCGGCGAAAGGACGATAGCGCTCGTCAAGCTCGGTCAGGTGCGTGGCATGTTGCACGATGGCACGCATGTCGCCCAGTCGCGCCAGGTGGTGTAGCGCTTCGATTTCCCCCGGCGGCGGCACGATCAAGCTTCCCGCGGAGGGATCGGCGGCGCGTACAGCCGTTCGGCCCGCTCCGGCGGCTTGCGTCTGCGGAACTTCGTCGCTCCACTCGATATTCAGGAGGGCCGCGACCTGTGACAACAGCCGACTGAGGTCAACCGGTTTTGACAGAAAGGCGTTTGCACCGGCCGCCAGGCTTTTCGCCGCATCACTCCCCGAGGCGCCGGCGGAAACCGCAACGATGGGCAGATCCCCGAACTCCGGCATTTCGCGAAGGCGCCGCGTTGCTTCGAGCCCGTCCATCCCAGGCATGCGGACATCCATCAGGATGAGCGCCGGCCGTAGCGCTTTGGCTTTCTCCAATGCTTCAAATCCGTTGACGGCCTCCACCACGTCGAATCCGAGCTGGCCGAGCATATCGACCGCCACAGCACGGTTTGCCGCTACGTCATCCACGACGAGTATGGTCTTGCGCGGCCCCTTATAGCCGCTTACCGCCCATTCGGACGGGACGACAACTGCCTGAGGCGCCACCACCGGGACGTTCAGCTCGAACGAGAAGGCGCTGCCTGCACCGCGGCGGCTCTCGACGCGGAACTCGCCACCCATCAAACGCACAAGCTGCCGGCTGATGGCCAGGCCCAGCCCCGTGCCACCCACCCGGTGCCGAGCATCGCTCACTTGCTCGAAAGGCTGGAAGATCGCCTCCAGACGCGCTTCGTCTATGCCAATGCCGGTGTCCTGCACTTCGAAACGCAGCCGCGCGGGCGGCAGATAACCGACGCGCAGACGCACACTTCCCTCTTCGGTAAATTTGATTGCGTTGGAGAGCAGGTTGAGCAGCACCTGGCGCAGCCGTTTTTCGTCGACCCGCACGCCCGCGGGCAGATCGGGTGCCATCTCGCACGCAAAGGCCAAACCCTTTTCGGTTGCCTTCACCCGAATCGTCTCGGCGATGAAGTAGATGAACCGCTCAAGCGAAATGTCGGATAGGTTGAGCTCCGCCCTTCCGACCTCGATCTTGGCCATGTCCAGGATGTCGTTGATGATCGCAAGCAGATGTTCGCTGCTGCGCTGGATCACCGTGACCCCATCGACCTGGCGTTGATCGAGGCGCTTATCGCGCTTCAGGATCTGCGCGTACCCTAGAATTCCGTTCAACGGCGTGCGCAACTCGTGGCTCATGTGCGCAAGAAAGTCGCTCTTGGCCTGGTTGGCCGCATCGGCGTGTTCCTTGGCGACGGCCAGTTCAGCCGTTCGCTCGCGGATCATATCTTCGAGGTGCTCGCGATAGCGCCGCAGTTCCTCTTCGGCACGCTTCTGCTCTGTGATGTCGCGTGAGATGCCGAGCAGGAACTGCGGCTCGCCGCGCACGTCGACGATCGGGATCTTCATTGTGTGCACCAGGCGCGGCCCGTGACGTGTGTGAACCGGCTCCTCCGGCACGTCGACCATCTGCTGCGACTCCAGCACGTCACGATCCTTCAGCGCGAAGAAATCTGCCTCCTGCGCCGGAAACAGCTCGTGGACGGACTTGCCGATGAGTTCCTCGCGCCGGTAGCCGAGCAGTTGCTCTCCCGCCTTGTTAAAACGCACGAAGCGCAGCGTCGCCGCATCCTTGACGAAGATCATGTCGGGGATGTTCTCGATGATGCTGTCCAGGAAGTGCTCGCTCGCTCGCGCAGCCTCTTCGGCGTGCTGCCGTTCGGCGATCTCAGCCGTCTGGCCCGCAAGCGCCGTGCTGAGTTCGGCCGTGCGCTGTGTCACGCGCGCCTCGAGTTCGGCGTTGAGTTCCTTCAGCGCATCCTCGGCTTGCCTGCGCTGGCGCCGGTCTTCGAGGAACTGCTCGACTGCGCGCGCCATATCGGCAATCTCATCGCCGCCCTGAACGGGGACGCCGGCTTGCGCGCCGTCGACATCACCTTGCCGAAGGAAGTGGCTGACCCGGCGCAGCCGCGCCACGACGTGGCGACCGAGGAATGGCCGGGCGATCAGCCAGGCAAGCAGCAGGCTCACCGCAACTTCGCCCTCCACCCAGTTGCGGGTGCGGTCCAGGTCTTCGGCCAGATCCTGAACCGCTTTCCGGTAGTCGCGCGTGAAATAACCCAACTGCTGGCGCGCCGCGGCGGCCAGAGCGTCAGCCTGGCGGCGCAGATCGTCGTCCAGGCTGGCTAATGACGCGCCGGGCCGCGGCGCGGCTCCGGTGCCCAGCGCAGTCTCGCGCACCTGCGCCTCGATGTTGACCGTGTTGCGAAAGCGCTGGCTCGATCGATGCATCGCCAGCGCGTCGACACCGACGTTGTCGCTCGTGGTCGCGGAGGCGAGGCGGTCCACCAGGCGGTCGAAGGATGCCAGCTGTTCGATGACACGCCGATGCGTCTCGCGCACAGCGTCCGCCGTATCGTCACTGGACAACTGCAATGCCAGGCGTTCGATCATCAGCGTGCGCTGCGCCAGGTCCTGTGCGTCCTCCTGGCGGGCCAGCCGCTCTTCGGCCAACTGGCGGATCGCGTGGACCGAACCGGCCAACGAGTAGAGGGTCGTGGCACCGACCGCGATTACCAGCGCGGCCAGGCACGAAACCGCGAGCGTAAACTGCGCGGTGAGCGATCGTGGGACTGGGAGTTTCACGGGCGTTGCCAGATGCGGCGATAGACGTCGCGATAGCCGTTGGCCGGGTCGTAAAGCAGACGATCGCCGCCGTCCGCGGCGATGTTGTCCGCCGTCACGAGATGCACCGGAAACACGTAATCCGTGACGCCTCCCCCGGCGAAGAGCCGGTTCATCTCGTCGACCAACTGCCAGCCGTGCAGATTCACGGGTTCGGCCACGGTGGCCGTCTGGAAGCTGCCCGTCTGGATACGCAGGAAGGCGGACTCGCTGCCGTCGCCAGCCGACAGCATGGCCATGGCGGTGTTCGGCATTTCGGCCTGGGTCAGCACCGGGGCGGCGTAGTCGAAGTAGATGTCGTTGACGGCCAGTGCATACGTCCACCGCTTGCCATACCGCGCGAGCAAGGCGCGTGTCGTGCCCGGCATCAGTTCATGGCTGCGCGAGATCGCCACGTCGCGCACTTCGAGCAAGGTGCAGCCGCTGCACGCGCGCACAACGGCAGCCATTTCATCTGCTTTGCCTTGCGCAATTCGGAAATTGGAGTCGGTGAAGATGACGACTGCCGCATGCCCGCCGGACTGTACGATGGCTGCCAGCGAGGTCACGCGCGCGACCTCGAGCGGATCCGTCGCCACGTTCATCGCCACGGGCGTGCCAGGCACCGGTCCGGCCTGGGCCGCGACATGCCAGCCGACGATCGGAATGCTCCGCTCGGCAAACGGCCGCAGCCCTGGCAGCAGCGCGCGTGCGTCGCCACCGACGATGATCAGACCGTCTGGACGACTTGCCAGCGCATTCGCAAGCATCTTCAGCCGCAGGTCCGGCGTGCCGCCGGAGTCGAATATCTTGACGCTCCAGCCGATGACCTTGGCCGCTTCCAGCACACCGTCGACCACGCCGACGATGCCGCCGTTGCGCAAATCCTCGGCGACGATGGCGACGCGTTTCCCGAGTTGGGCGCGCGGCCCGTTGCGAGGCCCGTTCCAAGGTGCAGCGGGTTGCGCCGCAGCATCGACGACGCGCTTCGCTCCGGCCAGGTAGTCCTTCGCGGCGACCGTGGTCCCGGGCACGGGGGCAGGCGCCAGACCCTGCGCCGCGGCAACCGACAGCACACACGCGCATACCCATGCCACAAGCAAGCCCTTCATGCTGTTCCCCAAGGGCCCAATCGCGGTTTATTGACCGCTATTGACGACGTACCCAATGCCGCGCGCAGGATGATCCTGCGAATACGATAGTACACCCCGATGCTCGCGTGTCCTGTTCAGCCACGATTACTGTTGGTGGCGAAGTCGCTGGGGTGCTTTTTTAACGACCCGGAACCACAACGCCGTTGACGCCCCGCGTGTTTTCTACCGACTGCCGTTTCCCGTCGTCAAGATTCCGCCGCCGTCCGACTCCGTCTGTGTGTTCGCCGTGCTCTCTACTCGTTCAATCCGTACTTGCATCGACCGTGCGTCTGTCAAACCCAAGGTCTTCGCCGCGGCATAAGAGAGATCGATAATTCGGTGTTTGATGTATGGTCCGCGATCGTTGATACGCACGACAACCGACTTTCCTGTTGCCAACGAACTGACGCGCACGTAGCTGCCGAGCGGCAATGTTCGATGGGCAGCCGTTAATGCGCCGCCATCATAGCGTTCTCCATTTGCGGTCAGATGCCCCTGGAACGTTGCCGAATACCATGACGCCTCGCCGGATTGCAACATCTCGTGTCGCGTGCGACAGGAATCAACTCTGCACGCAGCATGTTCGGGCGCAATCTGTCCGCAAGCCGCGAACAAAGCGCAGATTCCCAAAACTCCCAAATAGCGGAGTGATAGCACCATAGACCACATGTCAGTTAATGAGGCGTGGTTTTAACGTTCTCAAAAAGCTCAGGCAAGCCGCATGCCCGGGTGACATAACATCTTGACAATTTCTTTAGGTCTCATGCAGTGGGTCTGTCAGTCCGACCCTGATTTCATTGCAGGTGTCGCCGATGCGATTGGTACCGGCCTTGACGAAAATACGTGAAATACGTATTCATTTGCCGGGGGCCACATGGCTATCATAACGGCCACCGATCTCGCCCGGTGCGCGAAGTTACACGCCGCACCGCTCAATTGTTCGGGCTGCTCGCCCCGATGCAACGTCCACAACGTTCCGGACATCACGGGTTGTACTCATGAACCGCAAGCCCTGGCGGCCGGTCTGATCTCGGGTTTCTCAACGGCCGGCTGAACATGCCTTGCCAGCGGAGGTCCAACTTATTGTTGTCTTCGACAGGGTTGGGCCATGTCCCGCGCTTCGTTTGTCCACGCTCACGCCGCCCACGCCGATTGGCGGGTGGCTCTCGCCGAGTGCCAGAGGCAAATTCAAACCCAAATTGCGGCCCGTGCGGCGCAGCTTGACGAATCCGCTCCGTTCACGCTCGGCTGGTGTTACGTGAGCGACTATTACGCACCCGCGTCCGAGGCGATCCTCGACGAACTGCACCGGGGTCAGCCAGGCGTCGCCTGGGTCGGTACGGTCGGTGTCGGTGTGGCCGCCAGCGGCATCGAATACATCGACGAACCGGCCCTGGTGCTGATGCTCGCGCCGCTGCCACGTGAATCGTTCCGGCTATTCTCCGGTCTGCAGCCCCTGCCTGCGACATCCTCCGGGTTCATGGCCCATACCGCGCTGGTCCATGCCGAGGGCAGCACGCCGGACGTGCAAGAATTGCTGCACGAACTGAGCGCCCGCACGACCACGGGTTATCTCTTCGGCGGCCTGTCCTCGGCGCGAAACCGTCCGCTGCACATGGCGGATGGAGTGTTCACCGGGGGAATGTCCGGCGTGCTCTTCGGCCCCGAGGTCGGTCTGATCTCACGCGTGACGCAGGGCTGCCAGCCCGTCGGGCCGGTGCGCACCATCACCCAGGCCCAACACAATCTGGTGGGCACGCTGGACGGCAAGCCCGCACTCGATTGCGTGTTGCAAGATCTTGGACTCGACCGGGATCTGCCAATCGATGCGTTGTCGCAGGCGCTGTCTACCACCCTGGCCGGCTTGAGCACCGGCGCCGAGGACCTGCCGAAATGGCCTGGAAAGTTCGGCGCGGATACACTCGTGCGGCACCTGGTGGGCGTGGATACCCAGCACCGGGTCCTGGCGATTGCGGATCGGGTCGAGCCCGGCATGCATCTGGCCTTTTGCACGCGCAACCCCGAGGCTGCGCGGGTCGATCTGGTGCGCATTGCAACGGAAATCCGCGCGGAACTGGAAAGCGGCACGGCGGGGCACATGTCGGGCGCCCTGTATGTCAGTTGCTCGGGACGGGGCGGGCCGCACTTCGGAGCGCGGCATGCGGAGTTGCAGACGGTGCGAAATGCCCTAGGCGAGGTACCGCTGGTGGGATTCTTCGCCGGCGGCGAGATTGCAAGGAATCACCTTTACGGCTACACCGGCGTATTGACGGTCTTTACGAGTCCGGACTGACGCTCCGGACGGTTCCGATTTTTGCCATAGCGCGAAGAATATCCATACTGCGCTCATCCACAACAGCCATTCGTACTCCGCCCTGGCAGATTCATGCATGCCCTCTTCAAACCAAGGCTTGTCAATGACGCATTTGGCGACCCAGGTCTATACGTGGACTTTTGTGACGAACGGCGTGCCCTCCTTTTCGATCTTGGCGATATCTCCACGCTGCTGCCCCGCCACCTGATGCGTTTGTCACATGTGTTCGTTACCCATACGCACATGGACCATTTTTCCGGCTTCGGTCGTCTCTTGCGCGTGATGCTCGGGCGCAAGGCTGGCATCGTGATGTTTGGTGGACCCAACTTTCTTGCACAAATCGAACACAAGCTGAGCGCCTATACCTGGAACGTAGTGCATCGTTACGAGGTCGAGCTGGTGATCGACGCGCGCGAAATCGGAGTGGACGGTGGCGGGCAGCGCGCACTCTTTTCAAGCCGGAGACGGTTCGTCCGCGAAGCCGGCTCATCCTTTGAGCGATCTGACGACGTGGTGCACAACGAAACAACCTTTCGCGTGCGTGGCCGGTTTGTCGATCATGACATCCCGTGCCTTGCGTACGTGCTCGAGGAAAAGGCCGGCGTCATCGTCGCGAAGGACCGGCTCGCGGCGCTGGGGGTGTCGACGGGTGCGTGGCTGCGCGAACTGAAACATGCGGTGCTGACCGGCGTCCCCGACGAGACGCCCATTCAGGTTCAGTGGCGCGATCGGCATGGCGACCACGCGATGACCCGACAGGTCGGCGAACTGCGTCACCTGATCCTCGACGTCGTTCCCGGGCGGCGCATTGGCTACGTAACGGACTTGCGCTATACGGAACCGAACGTACAGACCCTGTCGGAGTTGATGCACGACGTGGACCTGCTTTTTATCGAGAGCGTATTTCTTGACGAGGACAAGACCCATGCCCTGCGCAAGAATCACCTGACGGCCCGCCAGGCGGGTCTGATTGCGCGCCGGATCGGCGCCCGGGCGGTTGTACCGTTCCACTTTTCGCCGCGTTACGAAGGACGCTCGGCAGCATTGATTGCAGAAGTGCAGGCGGCGTGGTCCGCCACGTCGGTTCCGGGTGACGAAAAGCCTGATTAGACGCGATGAACGCGATGCCCGCGTTGCCCGGCCAACTGAAAGAAATGATACGAATGAGCATTTTATTGCGATTTTTTAGGCTTAAAAATATCATTCCCTCGGCTTAAAGTGAAGACTCCTACCCACCTGATGAAGGAGTAACACCATGAGCCGAATCACCGTACCCGCAGTTGAGTCCGCCACTGGCGCGACTGCCGAAGTCTACGCCCAGGTCAAGAAGGCCGCAGGCAGCATCCCGAACCTGTTCGTTGCGCTAGGCGCGTTGTCGGCCGAAGTACTCAAGGCGGTGCTGAATGCCGAAGGCGTTCTGGCTTCCGGCACGCGCCAGGACAAAACCATCGCAACTTCTACAGAGGCAGTGTGAAAGATCATGAACATTCATTTCCGAGTGGCAGAAAAGAGCAGCGGGACTTATCTGCATCTGGCATTTTTGCGGTGGTCGATGGTGGCCATCTTCATCTGGTTCGGGATACAGAAATTCACGCCCTATGCGGCCGACGCCATCGCGCCGTTGATCTCACACAGCCCGTTGATGAGTTGGTTGGGCGTGTTCGGCGTAAGAGGTGAAGCCCGGATTGTGGGGACGATCGAACTGACGACCGCGGCCGCTCTGATCATCGGATCGATGATTCCGGCGGTGTCCGCTTTAGGAGCGGCGATGGCGAGCGCCACCTTCCTCCTGACGACGTCCTTTGTTCTCAGTACGCCGGGTATCACTCAAATAAGCCCGACCGGTTTCCCGATCATCTCGACGTTGCTGGAGCAGTTTCTGCTGAAGGATATCGCCCTGTTGGCAGCCTGCTTTACACTGCTTCTCGCCTCTTTGTCGCCGCGCGCTGCGGCGTCGTAAAGGCTCGGATCCATGTCGTATCCTGGCGTCGTTGCTCCATAAAAGCCGAAGGATTCGACAGCATGAACATCGGACCTGCTTCTCTCCCATTTGACCTGGTATCAACGAAGCGGGAACCATGCAGGCTCTTGCTCCGCGTGACGGAAAACCGCTCGTCATCAATCTCTGGGCAACGTGGTGCGCACCTTGCCAGACCGAGATGCCGGTACTTGCAAGCGCCCAGGCAAGATACCCAGGATTGAATCTGGTTTTCGTCAATCAGGGGGAGCGGCGCGATACCGTTGATGCATTCATGAAGGCGCTGAATTTGCGCATCGCTAATTCGCTGTTCGATCCCGAACTCAGCGTTGCCAAGGCTACAGAAACGACCGCATACCCGACCACACTCATTTACGATGCGTCGTAAGCAGCACGTCCGTCGCGCGGCCGCCCTGGTTGGTGCGCTGTCATATATATTGATTGTTAGTGATGGTCGACGCGCCGAAATCCCGGCCTGGTTCTGGAATCTTTTCGGGAGTGCTGCAATGATCAGCGGAAGAACTACCCTTATCGCGCATCTTGGATATCCCACCGAGGCGTTCAAGGCGCCCATGATCTATAACCCGTGGTTCGAGAAAAACGGCATCGACGCAGTCGTCATGCCGATGGGCGTGAAGCCAGACGATTACCCGACCTTTCTGGCTTCACTGTTCCGGCTCACCAATATCCGCGGCGCGCTAGTCACCATGCCGCACAAAGTCGCCACCGTCGGCCTGGTTGACGAAGTGACGCCGACCGCGCGCATTGCGGGCGCATGCAACGCGATTCTCAAGCGGCCTGATGGAACCCTGCTGGGCGATCAGTTCGACGGCGCCGGCTTTGTGCGCGGCGTCGAACGCAAGGGCTGCCTGCTCGAGGGGGCACGCGCGCTCGTATTGGGCAGCGGTGGCGTCGGCTCGGCCATCGCCGCGTCATTGGCTGCGGCAGGTTTGGCGGGGCTGGCGCTGTTCGATGCCAGCGACGCCGCGGCCGGTGCGCTCGGCGAGCGGTTGCGCACGTATTACCCGCAACTGGTCGTCACCACTGGCTCAAAAGATCCGGCGGGCTACGACCTGATTGTCAATGCCACGCCGCTCGGCATGAAGGACGACGATCCATTGCCATTCGACATCGACCGCATCGCACCGACCACGTTTGTGGGCGAAGTGGTCATGAAGGCGGAATACACGCCGTTGTTGCTGGCGGCGAAGGATAAAGGATGCAGCGTGCAGGTCGGCACCGACATGCTGTTTGAAATGATTCCTGCGTACCTCGAATTTTTCGGCTTTGGCACTGCCACACCGGACGAGTTATACGCGGTTTCGCAAATCAAATACTCGTAGCGGTCACATTCGACGCAGTGCGTCTCCCGGTTCTGGTCCTATAGGCTGCTTAAGCTGATTGCTGCGACCGCACAACCGTTGCGATCCCTTAGCGGTACTGATATCCCTCGCATGCCCGTTTCGAGCTATTGCTCAGAGAACGCATAGCCGCGGTTAAATACCTGCTGATTGCCAGCGCTTTCGCCGCGCCCTCGATCCGGTCTTTGTCGTGCATAGCCGAGCTCCGTAGAAACCCGATTTTCGGGCGAAAGTCGCGCGTGATGCGCGAATAGCGCCCACTTTTTGCCGATTGATGTTGTCCCCTATCGGTCCGTCGCGTACTTTTCAAACATACCGTTCGCGCGATCGCGGCGGCGCAAACTTAGACGCTCACGCGGCTCTCTTGAAACGGCCACGCCCGTTTCATGAGTCTGCCGGATGCACATCATGAACACTTCAGATTCGCCTGCGCGGGTAGCGCTCGTCACCGGAAGCATCGGTGGATCGTCAGAGGTATGGCGATCGCGCTCACGAGGCGCGGCTTCCAGCCTTCTTGACCGCTGACGTGCAGGGCGCACACTGACTTCAATCAATTACTAATATTGGAGACTCAAATGGCTAGCATCACGGAACATGAGCCGCACGGCGCACATCAGACCAAAAAGGCGACCGCCAGCGGCTGGATCGGCTCGGCGCTGGAGTACTACGACTTCTTTATCTATGCGACAGCGGCGTCCCTGATTTTCCCCCAGTTGTTCTTCCCCTCAGGGAACCCCAAGATCGCCATTGTCGCGTCGCTGGCAACCTATGGGGTTGGATATGTCGCGCGGCCGATCGGCGCCTTCGTACTCGGGCACTGGGGCGACACCCATGGCCGTAAGACGGTACTGCTCCTGTGCATGTTCCTCATGGGCTTTTCGACGATGGCCGTCGGCCTTCTTCCGACGTACCACCAGGTCGGCCTGCTCGCCCCAGTGCTGCTCGTCATCCTGCGTCTCATCCAGGGTTTCGCGGTGGCTGGGGAGATCTCCGGCGCCAGTTCGATGATTCTCGAGCACGCGCCATTCGGGCGGCGCGGCTACTACGCCAGCTTTACGCTGCAGGGCGTGCAGGCCGGACAGATCCTTGCCGCGGCGGTATTCCTGCCGCTCGCACATTACATGCCTGAAGACGCGTTTAACTCGTGGGGTTGGCGCATCCCCTTCCTGCTGAGTGTCGTCGTGCTGTTTGCGGGCTACATCATTCGTCGCGAAGTTCACGAGACGCCCGCTTTTGCCACGGAGGAGGAGCAGGGTGAAGTCCGAAAATCGCCGATCATCGAAGCCTTCACGCATTGCTGGAGGGAGATGCTTGCCGTCGTCGCCCTGGCGCTGATGAATGTCATCCCGGTGGTCACCACGATTTTCGGCGCGGCCTACGCGGTCCAGCCGTCATACGGGGTCGGCTTTCACAAGAGTGTCTACCTGTGGATCCCCGTGATAGGCAATATCGTGGCGGTGATTGTTATTCCAATTTTCGGCAATCTGTCGGACAAAATCGGCCGGCGGCCGCTGATCATCGGTGGTGCGCTCGGTTCAGGGTTGCTGTCGTTCGGCTACCTCTACGCGATCAGCATTCACAGCGTGGCGCTGGCAATCGTTATGTCAATGCTTATGTGGGGCATCGTCTACCAGGGCTACAACGCGATTTTCCCGAGCTTTTATCCCGAACTTTTCCCGACACGCGCCCGTGTCTCGGCAATGGCCATTGCCCAGAACATCGGCACCACGATCACTGCGTTGCTGCCCGCACTCTTCGCCACCGTGGCGCCGCCCGGATCAACCGACATTCCCCTCACGATCGGGGCAATCACCTTCGGCATAACGATAATCTCGGCGTTCGCGGCCTGGATGGTCCGGGAGACGTACCGGATTCACCTGAACGATCTCGGTGAACGTGGCGCAGTTCCAGTCGACAAGCTGGACTACAACCTGATGCGCAAGCAAACCCTTGCCGCGGCGAAGGCTGCCTGAGTATCCGTGTGGGCGCCAGCGTCAGCGAGACCGTGCCGGTTGCGGGGTCTCGCATCCGGCTCTATCGCGGGACCGTTGCCTCTGACAGCGCTCGCTGTGCCGCCCGGGTCAGCGAGCGGGAGTCGCCGCACAGATGACGTGCGGCATCGGCTGGCAGCGCTCTGTCCGTTACCCGAGGGGTCCATATCAATGAACAAGACACGAATTGCCGTGGCCGGCGCCGGTTACATCGGCCTCGCCCATATGGGCGTGACACAGCGGAGTCCGACCTGCATGCTATCGGCCGTTGTGGACCCGGGTCCTGCTGCAGAGGCAGTCGCGGCCAAGGCTGGTGTGCCGCTTTACCGGTCACTGGACGAAATGCTTGAAAAGAACCGCCCCGATGGCGTGATTCTCGCGACGCCTAACAAGTTGCATGTCGAGCACGCACTGAAGTGCATCGAGGCGGGAGTGCCCATGCTGCTCGAGAAGCCGATCGCGCCAAGCGTTGAGCAAGCCGAGGTGCTGGTGGAGCAGGCCGACCGGGCGGGGGCGAAGATCCTGATCGGCCATCATCGGGCGCACAGCCCGATCATGGCGCGCGCGAAGGAAATGATCGATGAGGGCCGGCTCGGAAAACTCGTTGCCGTGATGGGTGCCGCGGCATTTTTCAAAGCCGACGAGTACTACGCCGAGGCGCCATGGCGCCGGGAACCCGGCGGCGGCCCGATCCTGATCAACATGATTCACGAGGTGCACAACCTTCGCATGCTGTGCGGCGACATCGTCGCGGTGCAGGCGTTGTCGTCGCACGCCACGCGTGGCTTCCCGGTGGAAGACACCGTTGCGATCAACCTGCGCTTCGCCAATGGCGCACTGGGGAGCTTCATGCTGTCCGACACAGCCGCTTGCGCGCGCAGCTGGGAGCAGACCTCGCAGGAGAACAAGGCTTATGCGACCTATCTCGACGAAGACTGTTATGTCATTGCCGGCACCTTCGGTTCGCTGTCGGTGCCGACGATGCGCATGAAGACGTACGCCCGCGCGCAAGACCGCTCGTGGTGGAAGCCGTTCGAAGTCAGCGTCGCCGAGATGACGCGCGAGGATCCGCTCGCGCGTCAGATCGAACACTTCGGCCGCGTCGTGCGAGGGGAAACCGAACCGATCGTCAGCGCACGGGACGGTCTGCGGAACCTGCGCATTACCGAAGCCATCACTGAAGCTGCGAAAAGCGGATCGATCGTCGACACGACGCCGGTCTGATTTCGCTGCCCGACATCACGGCATCGCGGTCGCGTTCTAGCCAGTGGAGGAGAAAAAACATGCGGCTGCGCCGCCGAATGGCGCACACCGCGGTCGCTTAAGAGTACCCGGACGTCAGCGCGTCCGGGTTGAACTAGACTTGGTAGTGGCATGCTGCGCGGACAGTTTCCCGGGCACGCTGTCATGATTGCTCGCGACATGCGCGAGACAGGTTGAACCGATATCCTGGAGTGTTAGCCATGAGTCAACCATGCATTATCTCCGTAGCCATCACAGGCTCAGTGCCGCGCAAGAAGGACAATCCGGCCGTGCCGATCACAATCTCCGAGCAGATTGAAAGCACCCATGAAGCGTACGAAGCCGGCGCATCGCTCGTTCATCTGCACGTGCGCGACGAACAGGAAAACTCCAGTTCCGACCGGTCGAGTTTCGCCGCGCTTCAGGACGGCATCCGCAAGCACTGCCCCGACATCATCATTCAGTTTTCGACAGGCGGCCGCGGTCGCTCATTCGAGCAGCGTGGCGCGATGCTCGATCTGCGCCCGGACATGGCATCGCTCGCGACGGGTTCGGTCAATTTTCCGACTACCGTCTATGAAAATCCGCCGGACTTCGTGCGCTCGCTCGCGAAGATGATGCTCGACTACGATGTCAAACCGGAAATCGAGATCTTCGATCTGGCGATGCTGTACAGCACGGTGGACCTCGTGCAACAAGAGCTGCTGAAATCCCCGGTGCATGTTCAGTTCGTGATGGGCGTGAAGAACGCACTCCCGGCACGTCGAGAGATTCTTGAGTTCGAGGTCCAGCAACTCAAGGCGTTGTTGCCGGATGCAACATGGACCGCGGCTGGCATCGGGCGGCACCAGCTCGAGGTGAACCACTGGACGTTGCAGATGGGCGGGCACTGCCGCACGGGTCTGGAAGACAACGTGCGCTGGGACAAGGAAACGCTCGCGAAGAGCAATGCGCAACTGGTCACGCGAGTGGCGTCGTTGTGCGGCGAATATGGCCGGCCGGTGGCGAGCGCAGCCAAAGCGCGCGAAATGCTGGGTCTGCCGGCTCGATAACCCCACGCGATGCGCGAGCGCCCGGCCCAGCGGGCGGTCCGCCTCAATGGCACGCGCGACGTCGGGCAACGATGCCCCATGGAGGGTATGCGGTAACGTAAGCCGAGGAACAAGTCATGCGCCGAACCATCGCGACCGTGTCGCTCAGCGGGACGCTGCCCGAGAAGCTGGAGGCCATTGCGGCCGCGCGCTTCGACGGTATCGAACTGTTCGAGAACGACTTCATCAACTTCAAGGGCACAGCCCGGGACTTGCGCGTCATGGCGGCCGACCTTGGGCTGACCATCGACCTGTATCAGCCGTTTCGCGATTTCGAAGGAATGCCCGAAGCGCAGTTTCGGCGCAGCCTGGAGCGTGCCGAGCGCAAGTTCGACCTGATGCAGGAACTGGATGCGCCGGTCATGCTGTGCTGCTCGAATACGTCGCTGCTCGTCATCGACGATCCGGCGCTGGCGGCCGCGCAACTGCACGAACTTGCCGGGCGCGCGGCGATGCGCAACCTCAGGGTCGGCTTCGAAGCGCTCGCGTGGGGGCGTGTGACCAAGCTGTATGGGCAGGCGTGGGAGATCGTCCGGCGCGCTGATCATCCACACCTTGGGTTGATACTCGACAGCTTTCACACACTGTCGCTCAACGATGACCCGTCGGGCATCGCCGACATTCCGGGGGAGAAGATCTTCTACCTGCAGATGGCCGACGCGCCGCTACTGTCGATGGATGTGCTGCAATGGGCGAGGCACCACCGGTCGTTTCCCGGCCAGGGACAGTTCGACATGACGAATTTCCTCGAGCAGGTGCTGCTGGCGGGCTATACCGGACCCTTGTCGCTCGAGATTTTCAACGACGTATTTCGCGAGACGCCCAATCGGCGCACTGCGGTCGATGCGATGCGCTCGCTGTTGTATCTGGAGAGCCAGGTGCGCCAACGTCTGCAGGAGCCGGCGCCGGCGCAGAGCAACGCACGCTTCACGGACCGGCGCGCGAGCGTGCTGCAACGCGTCGAGCTGTACAGTCCACCCCCGGTGCCCGACATCATGGGACTGTCGTATATCGAGTTCGCCGCGGATGAATCTTCAGCCGAAGCTTTTGACGTACTGTTGCGGCAGTTCGGCTTTCGGCGTGCCGGCACCCATCGCTCGAAGGCCGTCGTGCTGTACCGGCAGGGCGACATCAATCTGATTGTCAACGCGCAGCCGGACTCCTTCGCACGCCGCCGCTTCGAGGCCCACGGGCTGTCTGTGTGTGCGCTCGCCATGCGCACCGCCGATCCGGCAAGCGCGGTCGGCCGCGCCACCGCGATGCACTCCCAGCGCTACGATGGTCCTTTGGGGCCGCATGAGCAGCGGGTTCCGGCGATAGTTTCGCCCGGGGGGATGCTGATCAGCTTCGTGTCGTCCGCGCTCGGACCAAATGGTCTGTACGAGGCGGATTTCGTGCTGGAGGACGAGCCTGGCAGGTCCGCCGCTGGAGCCGGCCTGAAACGTATCGATCACGTTGCGCTCGGGCTCGCCGTCGATCAACTCGACACGTGGATCCTGTTTGTGCGCGCGGTGCTCGGCCTGGAGCCCGGGGAGAGCCTCGAACTCGCCGATCCGTTTGGCCTGGTACGCAGCCGCGGCGTAGCCAACGCAGATCGCAGCGTGCGGCTGGTGCTCAACGTCTCGCTGAGCCAGCGCACGCGCACGGCCCGCACGGTGAGCGCCGGAGGAGGCGTGGCGGTTCATCACATAGCCTTGAGTACCGATGACATCTTCGACGCAGTGGCGCGCCTGACGGCCAGCGGCGCGCGCTTCGTGCCGATCTCGGGAAACTACTACGACGATCTGATCACGCGCGTCGACCTCGATGACGATCTGCTGGCGCGCTTGCGAAGCGCGGGCGTGCTGTTCGACCGGTCCGCGGCCGGCGACTATTTCCATATCTACACGGAGTGTTTGGACGGCGGGCTGTTCTTTGAGGTCACGCAGCGCGTGAATGCATACGATGCGTACGGCGCGATCAACGCGCCGGCACGCATGGCTGCGCAAGCTCAAGGAGCCTGACGACACAATCGATGCGGCACCAGGTCCTTCATCGAACGAATGGAACGAGACGACATGACACAGCAATCTTTGCGCGCGCTCTCGCTGTCGGCGCTGACCATACTCGAACTGAGCCCGCCGCAGATGGTCGAGTGCGCAGCCCGGGCCGGCTACGATTTCGTCGGCCTGCGGCTGCTCCCGGCGACCGATCACGAAGTGCGGTACGAGCTCGTCGGCGACACCCCGCTCAAACGCGAGACGCTGGCGCGCCTGAAAGACACCGGCGTGCGCGTGCTCGACGTCGAGATCCTGCGGCTCAAGCCCGATACCAATGTGACCGCGTACAAGCCCACGCTCGACACCGCCGCCGAACTTGGTGCGCGCTACGTGCTGGTGGCTGGCAACGACCCGGATGAGGCTCGTACCGCCGAGCGCCTTGCGCAACTCTGCGATCTCGCCGAGCCGCTCGGCCTTTCTCCATCGCTCGAACCGATGCCGTGGACCGACGTGAAGAACATCACGCAGGGCGCGCGCATCGTGAAGGCAACGCGGCGGCGCAACACAGGGCTGATTATCGATCCCATCCACTTCGACCGGGCAGCGTCGTCAATTGACGAGCTGCGCGCGTTACCGCGCGAGTACTTCGGATACGTGCAGTTCTGCGACGCGCCCGCCGAACGTCCCACCGATCTCAACACGCTGCTGTATCAGGCGCGTTGCGAGCGTTTGATTCCCGGGGAAGGCGGTCTCGATCTGGCGGGCATCCTGCGGGCGCTGCCCGACGATTTGCCGATCAGCATCGAAGTGCCGATGGAGCGCTGGGCAAAAACGGCGAGCGCCGTCGAGCGGGCTCGCAAGCTGCGCGATGCGACATTTGCCGTCGTCGAACGGGCCTATGCGGGGGTGTAAACGGCGGGCTGATCTTGCCTGGCCGAGTTTACCAGTCCAGCAGTTCGACGATAAAACGATTCTCACCGCAATCTGCTTGATCCGCCTATTTCTCGAACGCCGAGAACCGCGCATCGGCCTGGTTGTCGAGTAAAAAATTCCTATGTCCGCCGAACATTGATTCGCTCTGCCGTTAGCGATACCCTTAAATCGTTCGTGATCGTCGAATGTTAGTCAACCCGGAGACGACCGTATCGTGAAGCGAGCGTGGGCTTTCTCCTGCATCCTCGCCTTGAGCGCTATCCTCGGCGGATGCGGCAAGGACGGATCGCGAAACGCTACTCAGGAACCGGGCGCATCCGCGAGTCAGGCACCGGTTCAGCTTGGGCAGGCCGCGAGCGACACACCCGCCGCATCGGGCGCGCAGGAGCGGAGCGCGCCGGCCGCCGTCACTAAGGCGCAGTTGCCGGGGGAAGCAGCCGAAACACTGCGTCTGATCAAAGCGGGCGGCCCTTTCCCTTTTGGCGAGGACGGTGTCTTGTTCCGTAACAGCGCGGTATTGCTGCCGCAGCATCCGCGCGGCTATTACCACGCATACACAGTTCGCACGCCTGGCTCGGCGGATCGCGGGCAGCGCCGCATCGTATGTGGTGGACCGCGTAGGCAGACCGGCGACTGCTACTACACCGACGATTACTACGCCAGTTTCAAACGCATTGCACAATAACTTGAGCCAATTAAAAACGCCCCGGGCCTCCTATAAAGCAGACGCCCGGGCGTTGTATTTTCAGAAGGCGTGCCGCGATGGCACGATCAGTGGCGTTTGCCCTAGCCGCTACCCGCCATCTGCTGCGATGGTGTCGTGAGCGACATGTAAGAGGCTTCCGGCAGATCTATCACGGTTGGCCATCGAACGGCAGGAAATGCCGTTCGACGGCAGTCGACCCGCGCGAGCGAATGTCCGTTGGACCTTGGAAACAGCCGTTGCTCTCGCGGTGGCCCGAATGACGGCAAGGGGTCGGAAGTGTGAGTTCGCTGATGCAGGAAGCGGCCATTCGACTGCTCGATGCTGCCACTGTCAGCAATCCGCCACATTGCTGACGTAGAACCCGACCTGCCCCAATGTCGGAAATGGCCGATGAGCCGCCGGACAAAGCCAAAACGCAAATCAGCGCGTACCGCCACGCAACGGTCCAAGCATGTCGTGGATGCCAAACGTCATCATCGCGAGAAACGCCAAAAGCGCCAGATAATAAAACGCATAAGTGAGTTTCACCGACGGTGCAATGCCATAGTATCGAACGTTCTCCGGACTAGCCGGATCGTAATGCCATGCGCGCTTGAGTTGCGGCATCGCCAGGATAGCCATGACAATCAGGAGTGGACTAGGATGCCACGCGAACAATCCGACAAGCACAGGAACGAGATAACGGGCATGCTCCGTGAAGCCGACCATTAACATAACGATCTGGGACGCAATGCAGCCGCCATATAAAATTTATCGATACAACTGAGACGAAAGATGAAGAAGCTATTTACCTTCGCCGTGTCGGTACTGCTGCTGGTTGGCGGGTTGCTTTTCCAGCAAGGGGCGTTCGCGGATAGCGCGACTCCTGACGCAAGCACGAAGGCGTTTTACGCCTGGTATATCAAGTTGGAATCTAAAGATACCTATCCGTTGTTGGACAAGGGCATTTATGTCTACGTGACCAAAACGACGGTCGACAGACTTCGAAGCGCGTATCGCCATAACAGGCTGCCTGGCGACGTCGACTATTTCACGAAGGTTCAGGACTACGACGAACAGGACTGGTCTAACAACATCGCAACACACCAGGCGATCATGCTTGACGATGTTGCGGTTGTTCCAGTTACTTTCGGCTCGAAAGACAGAATCAGCGTGTTGGTTTTTCTGCGCGGCGGTTGTCAACGTACTTGTCGCGTCACTTCATGCGGACTGCTTTAGTTCTTC